>CAZBWS010000045.1:16045-21163 GCA_964495705.1 uncultured Gammaproteobacteria bacterium | reverse complement strand
CCCCACATAGGTTTTTCATACTGCACCCAACAACTAACAAAGGGTTCAGCCATGTGGAAACAACATTGTATATTTGCCGTCTGTTTGCTGATCGTCGGCTTTGATCAGCAAGCCTTCGCAAATCAGCAGACAAGTAGCAACTTAATCAACGACGCCGAATCTGGTGTATTTATGATGCGCGCCGTGGCGGGTAATACCCGCGACTATACGCCAGCAACCTTACTCAACACCGATGTGGACATCAAAATTAGCGGCCCCGTCGCCCACGTTACCGTCAAGCAGAGCTTTTTTAATCAAGGCCAAGCCTTTGCAGAGGGAGTATATGTATTTCCCCTGCCCGAACAATCGGCAGTGAACGGTATGCAAATGCGCATTGGACAACGCTTGATCGTTGGTAATATTAAAGAGAAGGCAATTGCAAAAAAACTCTACAAACAGGCAAAACGAGCAGGTAAACGTGCCGCCTTAGTCGAGCAAAATCGTCCCAATCTATTCACCAGCTCGGTGGCGAACATTGCCCCTGGTGAAGCAATTGAAGTGACTATCACTTATGTAGAAACACT
Organism: uncultured Gammaproteobacteria bacterium; assembly: GCA_964495705.1. Lineage (GTDB taxonomy): Bacteria > Pseudomonadota > Gammaproteobacteria > HTCC5015 > HTCC5015 > CAZBWS01. The sequence continues at coordinate 20,600 of CAZBWS010000045.1, read as the reverse complement.
TAAATTAGACGGCAACCGCTTTAGCCTGCGTTTTCCTATGACACTCACTCCGCGCTTTATACCTAGCCCCGATAGCGGTGCGATTCACAGCTTGGACACAGCCCCTACAAATCAGCCATTTGTTACGCGCTTTATCGAAGGTCTTAAGCAAATGACACCACCACAAGTCAGTGTAAATAGCGTAGCCCCTGAACTGCGTAACCCTGTAAAAATTCGTGCCTATATTGATGCGGGACAAGCCATTGAAAATCTAATCACCCCCTATCACAGCACCCACAATACTTATGACGGCAAGGGCTATGCAGTTAATTTAAGAACACCTCAAGTTCCCATGGATCGGGATTTTGTTCTGCATTGGAACATCGCCAATGGCGAGCAAGCCAGTGCAGCTTTTTATACCGAGAACATTGCTGGCGATGACTATGGCCTGCTGATGTTAATGCCCCCGCAATACCAACAAACGCAAGCATCTATAGATCGCGAGGTGATTTTTATTATTGACACCTCTGGATCTATGGGGGGTGAGTCTATGCGTCAGGCCAAGCAAAGCTTGCTACAAGCACTGCGCGGTTTACAACCACAGGATAGCTTTAATGTGATTCAGTTTAACTCCACCCACAGCCAACTGTTTAACCAAGCCCTCAGCGCCAATGCAGTTAATACCCAAAAGGCCCTTAATTTTGTCGGTAATTTACAGGCTGGTGGCGGCACACAGATGCAGGCGCCTCTGCGCGCTGCACTAACCATGCCCAGTAATAACCGCGAAAGTCTACGCCAAGTTGTATTTATCACCGACGGTGCGGTGGGTAATGAAAACGCCCTCTTCGCCCTTACTCACCAATTACTCGGCAATAGCCGCTTGTTCACCGTGGGCATAGGCTCTGCACCGAACAGTTATTTTATGCGCAAGGCCGCAGAGTTCGGCAAGGGTAGTTTCACCCATATTGGCAGCACCGCTGAGGTAGATGAGAAAATGCGCGGTCTATTTAACAAGCTGGAAAACCCGGTGCTACGTGATATCCACATCGACTTACCTGAAGGGCTTAGCGCAGAGATGTGGCCATCCAAAATACCCGATCTCTATAACGGTGAACCTGTACTCGTGGCCATGAAGCTGAATACCTTGCCGAACAACATAAGTATCAATGGCCGCAGCCGCGCTGGAAACTGGCTGCGCGACATAGATATCGAGCAGTCTCAGCAACACAGGGGCACCAGTACCTTGTGGGCACGCAATAAGATCAGCGCCTTGATGGATCGTATCACTCGCGGCGAGAGCGAGGACTCTTTAAAGCCTGAGATTGTAAAAGTAGCCGTGAACCACAAACTACTCAGCCGCTACACCAGCTTTGTGGCAGTAGACAAAACACCTGTGCGAAATCCGAACACTCCTTTAAAAAATAGCAAGGTAGCGAACCTTAACCCCAAGGGTCAACAAGCCTTTCCGAAAACGGCCAGTGGTGTGCAGCTTTGGTGGTTAATAGGCGCCCTGCTGATACTCGCTGCTGTACTACAAGCGCGCTTACATAAAATCACACAGGTTTAGATATGTTTATAAAAAATGAAAAAAAGCTGTGCTTTTGGGTATTCATGATCGCAGCGGTACTTTGCTTAACTAAGGCTATATGGATAGATACAAAGGCTTTAGTGGCCCAGCAATTAATCGCTTCGGCTTGGACAGAAGCAATACAGCTGCAAGACATCGTTAAACCCTGGTCTTGGGCCGATACTTGGCCAGTGGCCAAGCTCACCAAACCCGATGGCGAGAAGCTTTATGTACTCAACAGCACCAGTGGTGAGGCACTGGCTTTTGGACCCGCACATATGCAAGCCAGCAGCCTGCCTGGGGAGGTTGGCAATATCGTTATTGCAGGCCATCGCGATACGCACTTTAAGTTTATGCAAGACGTGGTCATTGGCGATGAGTTTATTTTACAAAATCGTGCAGGCAACGAATACAACTATCGCGTGCAGCATATCCGCATTGCCGACAGCCGTGTTGAAAATGTAAACCTACATAGCGAATTTTCTGCCTTAGAGCTAATTAGTTGCTACCCCTTTAACCAGCTACAAGCCGGTGGACCACTGCGCTATGTCGTTACAGCCCTACCCGTTTAAGAGGCCAGCATGAAAACTAAACGCTTTCTTTGTTTAAGCTTGTACCACTTTTTTCTCAATTTATTGGTCACCTGTTTTTCCATATATGTTGTTTCTCGACAGCTCAATGGGGAATCCCTGCTTAATAGCCTCAGCCATGTATTGGGTATCATTAACATTATTCTACTCAGCCCTAGTTATTGGCTATATGAACACCTTAGCAACACCTATCAATGGATGTTATTTGCCAGCAACAGCCTTATCTGGGGAATAGCCCTTGAGCTTTTAATCGCTAGACTTCACACTCCTAAACGCCACTACCATTAAGGACAAGCGATGCCACAGCGCATATTAATTATTGAAGACGAACCCGCCATTGCGGATACATTGGTATACGCCCTCAAAACCGACGGTTTTGAGGTTCAGTGGAAGAATCTAGCCCGCGAGGGCTTGGAGCATTTGCAGCAGCAAGGCGCGGAGCTAATTATTCTCGATGTCGGCCTGCCCGACCAAAACGGCTTTGAGCTATGTAAGGACATACGTCAGTTTAGCCAAGTGCCCATTATTTTTCTCACCGCACGCAAGGAAGAAATGGACCGTATCATCGGACTAGAAATTGGCGGTGACGACTATGTGACCAAGCCCTTTAGCCCACGGGAAATCAGTGCGCGAGTTAAAACCGTATTGCGCCGCGTACAGGCTGTGCCGACTCCAGCACCCCTTGTAGAAGAAAATGACAGCAGCTGGTTTGATATCAATACGGCTAAAGCACAGATACGCTTTCAAAAAAAGAAGTTGGACCTCACCCGCTACGAGTATTTAATCGCCCTGACCTTGTTAGAACACCCCGAGCAGGTATACAGCCGCGCACAGCTGATGGACAAAGTCTGGGACGAACCCGAAGCCAGCTTTGAACGCGCGGTGGATACGCATATTAAAAGCCTGCGCGCTAAGCTCAAGGAAGTGGATGGAGAGAATAGCCCGATACAGACCCATCGGGGTTTGGGGTATAGTATTCAGGCTCAGTAGCATGAAACTCTCCTCCCGCATCTTCCTAGCCTACTTCCTCATCGTAGGTTTGGGTGTGTACTGGTTTATGAATAGCCTAACTAATCAGCTGCACCCCGCAGTGCGCCAAGCCTCCGAAGAAGCGCTAGTTGATACGGCTAATCTATTGGCCGAGCTGGCTGCAGACGATCTCGCCAGCGGTTTTATCACCATCGGCTCCTTCGCCGATGCGGTAGAGGCCTATCGTGCTCGCAAGCTCAACGCCACTATCTGGTCCCATGAAAAAACCCAACCCGACTTCACCCTCTACGTCACCGACCTCAGCGGTACGGTGGTCTTCCATACTGACGTCGACCAGCTAGGTAGAGACTACTCCCGCTGGATAGACGTGAAGCGCACCCTAGAAGGCGAATACGGCGCACGCACCACCCGCGCCGACCCACTGGATGAACTCAGCAGTTCCATGTATGTGGCCTCCCCTGTGCGCTTTAAGGGTGACATCATTGGCTCACTCACCGTGGCTCAACCCAATGCCAGTGTGCAGCCCTTTTTAGAAGTCGCTCGCGGCAAAATTTGGCAACAAGGTTTACTCGTCTTAGCGTTGGCCTTAGCCCTTGGCGTATTGATGTCGTACTGGCTAACTCACTCGATTCGCAAGCTAGTGGAATATGTAGAAGACGTGCGCATTGGCCTGCGCGCCACACCGCCAAAGCTGCAAGAAAAGGAACTCGCCCAGCTCGCCGATTCCGTAGAAAGTATGCGCCAAGCACTGGAGGGCAAGGAATATGTTGAACACTACATCCACACCCTCACTCACGAAATGAAAAGCCCGTTGGCCGCCATCCGTGGCGCCTCCGAGCTATTGCAAGAACACTCTATGCCCTTTGATGAACAACAACGTTTTCTAAGCAATATCCACAGTGAAAGTCATCGCATGAAGGAGTTTATTGATCGCTTGCTTTCTTTAGCTTCGGTGGAAAAACGTAATGAGTTGGATAAACCAGAGCCAGTGGATATACTGGAATTGGTGCAGCAGGAACTAGATGCCAAGTCCCATGCGTTGAAAGAGAAATCGGTTACGCCTGTTGTTACTAATGATGCGGATAAGCTCGTAGTGATGGGGGAGAGCTTTTTGTTGCAGCAGGCACTGAGTAACTTGTTGGATAATGCGATTGACTTTAGTGAAGAAGGTTGTGAGCTGACAATTACTCTAGAAAACGATTCAAACCAGCATAGTCACTCCGGACTCCTGTCCTCTCGTGACACTAGTGCATCCCTGCACCATGTCCGCATTAGCATTCACAATATTGGTGAGCCTATTCCTGACTATGCCAAACAACGGATCTTTGAGCGTTTTTATTCTTTGAGCCGACCTAGTACAGGGAAGAAGAGTTCAGGCTTGGGTTTGAGTTTTGTTAAGGAGGTTGCGGGGTTGCATGGGGGGGATGTG
>CAZBWS010000045.1:0-15945 GCA_964495705.1 uncultured Gammaproteobacteria bacterium | reverse complement strand
CTGTCATACTGAGCGAAGCGCCAGCGCAGCCGAAGTATCTGGCTCACTGAAATATCGGTATACAAGATCTTTCGACTTCACTGCGTTTCGCTCAAGATGACATTAGAATTTATGCGGATAGGCCACCACAGCCTATCCGCATTTAATACGTTATGAATGAAACTCAGCCAATATCGCCTGCGTCTCCGCTGTCTCAAACCGCGGCCCAAACTTTGCTACCATGCGCGAAGAAGCCAGGGATGCTAGGTTACCCGCTGCTTCATAACTCTTACCCTGTGTAAGCGCGTACAAGAACGCACCCGCAAACATATCTCCCGCGCCCAGCGTATCAATCGCCGTCGTCGCAACGGGTGCAATCTCAATCAGCTTCTCACCATCAAACACTAAGGAGCCTTGTGCACCACGGGTAATCGCAAAGGTCTTAGCAATTTTCTTCAGCTCTTGCGCCGCCTGCTCCGCCGTCTCTGTACCCGTCATGCCTGTGGCTTCGTCTTCGTTGGCGAACAATAGGTCTACACCCTCGCCAATCATGGCTTGTAGCCCTTCTTTAAAGAAGGCCACCATATTCGGGTCTGCTAATGAAATGGCGGTTTTAACACCGGCCTGCTCTGCTGCTTTGCGTGCCGTTACTGCCGCTTGGCGTGCACTATCGGAAGTCACTAGATAGCCTTCTAGGTACAAGTACTCAGAATTTTTCAAGGCGTCCAAATCAATTTCGTTTTCGGCTAGCTCACCCGTAATTCCCAAAAAGGTACACATAGTGCGATCCGCATCGTCCGTCACTAACACTAAGCACTTGCCAGTAATACCTTGGTCTTGGGGGGCGATGTTGGTGCTGACGCCGCAGTCGTCCATGTCTTTAGCGTAAAATTTTCCGTCTTCATCTGCCGCTACTTTACAGGTGTAATAAGCCTTACCACCCATTTGTGATAGTGCGATGATGGAGTTGGCTCCCGAGCCACCGGATGCGCGCTTGATCGCGTCTGAGTCTATTGCTGCAATTACTTTTGCTTGCTGTTCTTCGTCCATCAGGGTCATCACACCCTTGTCGATACCCACTTCGGCTAGCCATTCAGGCGTTACTTTATATTCGTAATCGACTAGGGCATTACCTAGACCGTAGACATTGTACTGGCTCATTGCGCTGTTCCTACTGTGGTATTTAGATGCGGCGCAGTTTAGCACAAATGCTTATTCTTCTTTAGCAGGCTTATAGTTCTCAGGGAAAAACTCTTTGGCTACCTCACCGCTTTCAGATAGGGCGTAACAGCGGTTGATAATCTTAGCTTGTTTGGCCGCTTTAATAGACGGGTCTTCTACTGGTTTTTTGTCTTTCTTATCCTTTCTTGAACCAGAATTCATCGCCTGCATCGCCGTGGTGGCCATGGGCGCTAGCAAATCGCTAAGGTGTGTACAGCCTTCCACACCGCCCACCCGTAGATGCACTTCTTTGCGCCAACCCGCAGCGATCTTCAAGCCCACCAGTTTTGCGTAGTTGCTAGCAATTTCAGGGCAGACATTGAAAGGCGAGTAATCAGTCACCGCCTCTGCTGCGTGGATGAGGTAGCTTTCATCTACCGTAATGCGCAACCACATACCGTGCAGCGGCTCGCCCGCTTTAATTTCCCCCCCGCGGTCGCGATTGGCAAAACTATAGCTTTTCACATCGGTCATATGACCTTCAATATCCCACAAGCCATCTTCTCGTTGAAAGGCTTCACAACGTATATCGCGAGTATGAATTTTTTTACGTGAATCAGTAGCAGGTTTTAACGGCATAAAAGTCTCCCATACTTGATTATGCCAAAAAACAACTGCTTTAATAGACCTGACTAAGGTATTCCCTTAGACTCCTGGCATATTTAATTAGAGCATTACTCACACAAACGGAAAGTAAGTAGAGTTATATTGTTTTATTACTGGGAGAGAAAATTGCGTCATTTACTACTGATTTCAGCCTTGTTATCCACCTTGTCATCTAGCTTAGTGCAGGCATCTGATGCGCTTAGCCGTAGTGTGGCCCAAGAAGTGGTAAGCAATAGTCAAACCTGGCGCTCCCGTCAAAATGACGGTGACTATGTTATCCAGTTGGTCTCCGTGCGCAAGGCAATGCACTTACCCAAGGCAGAGGACATTCGAGCGATAAAATCGGTCAACCCCGATTTAGATGTGGTCTACCACCCTAAACGCGTGAAAGGTGCTACTTGGCACACCTTAGTATGGGGCAGCTTTGCCAGTAAAGCCGAAGGCAAGGCCATGTTTAGCCAGCTACCTGCACGCTGGCAAAAAATGCAGCCTTGGGTACGCCCGATGAGCAGCATCCAAGGCGCAGCCCCTGTTATTATCACAAAGGCGAAGCCTAAAGCTGTCGCCAAACCGGTGGTAGCAAAGCCCGTACCACGTACACGCCCTGCCCCTAAGATCGTTAGCAAAAAACATCCGGTGTCACCGGCTGATCGCAGCCAGTTTTCTAGCCAAGCGATTCAACACGAAGATGCCTATGAGAATTATGCACCAGACTTGTCTAACCACGAATCAGCCATTGCAGCACAGGGTACCTACCCATACCTGAAGCTAAGCGCAGGGCAAATACAACAAGACAGTGATGCCTTACTCTCTGCTGCCAATGCTGCAGGTACGAATGTGACCGGGGTAGACAACGACTATACAGATACGATTTATGAAATTGCCTTAGGCCTAGATATTGGTTACTACCTAGGTGTGGAGCTCGGTTATATTGATGCATCCGCGTTGGAAGACAGCCTAGAAATACCTGGCAATACCATTTTAAATAGTGCCACAGCACTTGCATTTAAAGAGCAAGGCCCCTTCGGTTTCACCGGAGTGAAAGGCTCTCTAGTGGTTAAGCTACCCATCGATGCGCGTCGCCAATGGCAGCCTTTTGTGCAAGTTGGAGCCATGCAGTGGACCAGCGAAATACCTGCCCTAGGCAATGCCCCCGCGACCGAAAACAAGTCCACTGACCTATTTTATGCAGCGGGCTTAGATTATAAACTCAATAAAAAATGGGCCTTGGGTGTGAAGTATACAGCTTATGATATGGACGCCGAAGCACAAGCACTAACCGCCGATCTAACCTGGCGCTGGGAAGGTCGTCAATAGATTGCTACAGCGATGACTAAGCGAGAATATCAGGGATGATTTTGCTTTGTATGTGTGCGATGGCATCTTTAAGAACCAACTTGCGCTTCTTCAAGCGCACTAGCTGCAACTGATCCACACTGGTATCTTTGCTCAAACGCAGTACCACCTCATCCAAATCTCGGTGTTCCACTTGCAAGTCGTGTAATTTTTCAAGCAGCTGAGATTTATCTTCGGTATACATAGCGGTCACTCTGTTTCATGCGCATAGATCATAGCACAGGGCAGGACAACTGTATTTGTAGCTTATCCGCATAGTGATTACTGGTATTAAAGCTGTCAGCAATTAATTGCTGCTTTTGTAAACGACTCAAAGATTTAATCGCTATCTCTCGCTTCATTGCCGCCGAGCGATCCAGCACCGCTTCAATATAAGCCACCTCAACCGGTCGCCTAACACGGGTATATTTTGCGCCTTTTGGGCTGTGGTTATGCTCCTCTAAGCGCTTGGCGACATCTTTGGCAACCCCTGTATAGAGGCTGTCATCAGCACAACACAGCATATAAACCCACCACTCACACATATAACTTAAGACAACTCAATGCAGCTCAGTAAGTACTTCAAAGGGCATGGGGCGATCAATACCATAGCCTTGGGCAAAGTCAATTTTCAGCTCTCTTAAACGCTCAATAATATCTTCGTTTTCCGCGTATTCAGCGATCGTTTTCATACCGATAACATGGGCAATTTGATTAATGTGCTCAACCATTGCATTGTCGATGGGGTCGCTCAACATATCCTTCACAAACTCACCATCAATTTTCAGGTAATCCACTGGCAAGGCTTTTAAATAAGACAGAGAAGACATGCCCTTGCCAAAGTCATCCAGTGCAAAGCGGCAGCCTAAGGCACGCATCTCCAACATAAATTTACGTGCTTTATTTAGATTGGCAATTGCCGCAGTTTCGGTAATCTCTAAGCAGACTTTTTCGGCTAAACCGGGAATGCGATGTAGCTGACGCATCATTTCTCGTGTAAACCGTGTATCCGTAACTGAACTTGCGGATAAATTCACCGAAGCCGTATGGGTGTGCTGTAAGTCTTCAGGGTTGGCAAGATACCAATCGACGAGACTGCGGATTACCCAACGGTCGATATCGCCTATTAAATTATAGCGTTCGGCTGCGGTTAAAAATTCTTCTGCGGAAACAATGCGGCCATCGTCATCTCGGCAGCGTAATAATACTTCATAATGCGCCCCCCCCTCCTTAAAATGCAGCGGCGCTATCGTTTGTCGCACCAACATAAAACGATCGTTCTCAATGGCGCCATTTAAATAAGCAGCCCAACGCATTTCCCCTCTACGCTTTAATAAAGCATGGTCGTCAGGCTCGTATAAGTGCACACGGTTGCGCCCCTTTTCCTTAGCTGCTTGCCTAGCGGCATCAGCATCACTTAGCAAGTCCGCCACATTGTGTGTGGTGCCATCTATCGCCACGAGCCCAATAGCGATAGCAATAGCAAAGCTCTTATCCTCCCAGTTAAAGCGGTAGCGATCTAACTTCTCTCTGAAGGAGCGAATCTCTGCCAGAGAAATCTCTTCATCGGCATCGGGAATGATTAAGGCAAACTCATTCCCTCCCAAGCGCGCCACCTTGTCTTCACTGCGTGCTACATCTTTTAGTATTTCTGCAAACTGCCTGATTAGCTCGTCACCTGCGGCGTGACCGCTGGAGTCATTAATCATCTTAAATTGACTAATATCCATTGTACAAAGCATATGCTTTGTATCCTTCTGGCGCTCAGCCACTAACTGATTAATCTGATGTTCAAATTCATGGCGGTTCAACAAGCCCGATAAGGGGTCGTGACTGGCTTGGTAACGCAGCTCGGTCGTTAACTCGCGCTGCACCGTAACGTCTTGAAAAACTACCACCAAACCCTGCATCAAACCTTCTTCGTCGCGAATCAAGGAAGCGTGGTGCTCAACAATCTTTTCCCGACCATCGTAGCTCAACAACACATGATTGCGCACAGGGGCTGTATAGCGGTCATTGAGGCAAGCTCTAATAAAATCCCCAGCAGGCTCATAGGTGTATTCATCAAACAACATAAATACTTCACTCATGGAGCGCCCCATAGCAATATCTGCGTCCCACCCCGTTAACTGCGCCGCTACTGGGTTGATATAGGTAATTTGATCATCGGCGTTGGAGGTAATAACGCCATCAGCAATCGCCTGCAGCGTTATTAAAGACTGCTCTTTTTGCTGATCTAAGGCTTTTTCAGCCGAGCTGCGCTGTTTGCGCTCGGCTCTTAGAGAAAGTCGAGACTCCGTATTCGCCCACTCATAGGCTTCACCAAGCAGTGCCACATAGATAATCGCGGCAATAATGACAAAGGGACTCATTCCTAACAGCTCTTCATCAGACAATAAGTACGGGAATGTATGTCCGTTAGCTGCTAAATAAGGCATGGCAATAGCACCTGCCATAGCCAGTAAAGCTGTCACGAAACCTAAGGGGCGCCCTACGAGAAAAGTGGCCGTAATGGGAATAGCTGGCAGCCAAGCTAATGCAGATGCAAAGCCTCCTCCGTAGCTATAGGCGGAAAGCACAACAATAGATAAGAAGACAAAAACCGCAATAGTGCCGACAACTTGAGTGGACTTTATCCATTGCAACATGAAGAGATTTAAGAAAAGTACGCCAACCAAGGACCCTAGAACCAGCCCAGGCAAATGAATTTCACGGCGAACAAGGGCTAAAGCAAACAAAACCACGACACAAACTGCCACTCCCACCAAATTGGCACACACAACGGTACGCGCGCGGCGCGCTGAAAGCTCGTTCTCCAGTAGCTGTGCAGGAATAAAGAAACCTGTAACCCGGTTATACAGCACAAATAGCCAATTTAATCGATCACTGCTCTGAGCCTGCACGCAGCTCCCCCTTTTAATATTTATTATGTTCTTTCATAGGCCTATTAAATCCTTTTTAACGTGGCGCTGCAAACCCCTAGTACTAGAAGCCGCATAGCACTACAATCCGCGCCATGCTCAAGCTTACTCAAGTCAACTTATTACGCGGCACGAAAGTACTGGTCGAAAATGCCAGTATGAGCCTACACCGCAACCAACGCATAGGCTTAACAGGTGCCAACGGCACTGGTAAGTCCAGTATCATAGCGCTCTTGCGCGGTGAGCTACACGCAGATGCGGGGGATGTAGACCTGCAAGGCGGTATCACCATTGCCCATGTCGCCCAGGAAACCCCCGCCCTAGAGCAATCCGCATTAGACTATACCCTCGACGGAGATCAGCAGCTTCGCGAATTGCAAAGGGCGATTACCGATGCGGATAAGCTCGCAGAGCACGAAAAGCATTCTCTGCTACTTGGCGAACTTGAATCCATAGGCGGCTATACCGCTGAGAGCCGCGCTGCGCGCTTGCTCAATGGCCTTGGATTTAGTCAAGAAGAACTGAGTAAGTCGGTAAAGGCATTCTCGGGGGGCTGGCGCATGCGCCTAAACTTAGCCCAAGCTCTCATGTGTCGCTCTGACCTATTACTACTGGATGAACCTACCAACCACTTAGATATGGATGCGATTTTATGGCTAGAACAATGGCTTAAGCAGTATTCTGGCGCCTTGATCCTGATCGCCCATGATCGTGATTTTTTAGACAGTGTATGTACTCATATCGCCCATATCGAAAACCAGCAGCTCGGCGTATATACCGGTGGCTATAGCTCCTTTGAGGTCACCCGCGCGGAAAAGCTATCCCAGCAGGCTGCAGCTTTTAACAAGCAGCAGAAAGAAATCGCGCATATTCAAAGCTTTATTAACCGTTTTAAAGCCCAGGCCACCAAGGCCAAGCAGGCGCAAAGTCGCATCAAAACCTTAGAGCGCATGGAAAAGCTTGCCCTCGCCCATGTGGACTCGCCCTTTAACTTCCAGTTTTTACAGCCAGAAAAAAAGCTGCAACACTTACTCTCCCTAGATAAAGCCGATATAGGCTATAGCGACGCTATTGTTAAAAACGCACGCTTCAACCTCATTGAGTCGGACCGCATTGGCTTACTTGGTCCCAATGGTGCAGGCAAGTCCACCCTAATTAAATGCCTAGCAGGAGAGCTTGATCTACTCAGCGGTACTTATCAGCTACACCCGGACTGCAAGCTAGGCTATTTTGCCCAACACCAGCTTGAGCAGCTGGACGACGACAGTAATGCCCTACAGCATTTTTGGCGCTTAGACAAAGACAAAAGCGAACAAGAGTTACGTGACTTTCTCGGTGGCTTTGGCTTTCAGGGTGACCGTGCAACCGAGTTAATAGCCCCCTTCTCTGGTGGCGAAAAAGCCCGTCTTGCTCTAGCCTTACTGGTATTCCAGCGACCTAATCTACTACTGCTCGACGAACCTACAAACCACTTAGACTTGGAAATGCGCCACGCACTCAGCATGGCTCTACAAGACTTTGAAGGCGCTGTGGTTGTAATTTCCCACGACCGCCACCTATTGCGCAGTGTCTGTGACGAGCTTTACATTGTCCACGCCCATCAACTACAACACTTTAAAGAAAGCCTAGATGACTATCCCACATGGCTGGCACAGCAGGAACAAGGCAGCTCAGCGCCCTCAACTAGCACACCCAACAGCACTAATAAAAAACAGCAGCGACAATTAGAGGCAGAGCGTCGCAAGCAGCTTAAGCCACTCATGGATGCAATAAAAAAGCATGAAAAGGTGATGGATAAACTGAGTGCGGAGCTGGAAAGCATCGAGATTAGCCTAGCCGAAGAAAGCCTATACACCGAGCAAAGCCGTAAAGCCGAGCTACAAGAGGTACTCAAGCGTCAAGGGGAATGTAAAAACCAGCTTGAAGAAGCTGAGATGAGCTGGTTGGAGAGTCAAGAGGCGTTGGATGCCGCCGAATAAACACCGAGGCTTACAAAAACAGCCGTTCATCCCTGTAAAATAAAAACTCTAGAATTTCCGTCTATACTTCTTAAATGAAGAAAACTCTAGCACTAGTCACCCTTTGCCTATTCAGCACAGCCCAGGCGGAACTGCAGGCATTGAGTAATGATGAGTTGGAAAATGAACGTGCTATCAGCAATATTACTGCCTTTCAAGACGACAACACTGCCATTGTCCTCGAACCACCGAGCAACTTGGCAGCTGACGACGACTTTCGTTTTCAGCAAGAATTAAACGCTTTGCTTATCAATACCCCAACCGACTCTAGCCAGTTGCAGTCTTTACAGCTTGAAAATCAGATTTTACAAGGCCCAAATAGTAGCATCAGTGTTATTAGTAATAACCCTCTTAATTTTTAGTACCCTAAGGGCCGTATTCGCAAGCCCTACTCGCATTTAATAAGCAACACAACAAAGCCCCACAAAGCCCTAAAAATCAGCTATAATCTGCGCTGCCGAATTACGCCTGCGCGCAGCTATATAAAAGGTATGTGCTATAGGCTGGCAGGAAGCCAAGAAACAGAGCAGTGCAGGAGCAATGCCGAGGCGGTGAGACTGTGGATCTCACTCAATACAACTGGCTAGCAATACCCTTGCTAGTGGTAGGTATTGATGAGTTAAGATGAACCGTGATTGACTAGACTACCTTTTTGCCAAGGTAGGCTGTGATGTCACCCAGAAAGAAGACCCAGCATGCAGCATATCAAGACGAAAAAAGGTTTGGACCTGCCCATTAGCGGCGCGCCTGAACAAGTCGTCCATGACGGCCCCACGGTGAAAACCGTAGCAGTGCTCGGCCCCGATTACATCGGAATGAAGCCGACCATGCTCGTCAAAGAAGGCGACTCTGTCAAAAAGGGCCAAGCCCTATTTGAAGATAAAAAAACTCCCGGTGTATTGTTCACCGCCCCCGCAGCCGGAACGGTTTCAGCGATCAACCGTGGTGCCAAGCGTGCACTACAGTCAGTCGTTATCACCGTTGAAGGCGGCGCGGAAACGGGCTTTGACCACTGGAAACGCGAAGACATCGAAGTATTAGGTGCCGAGCAAGTACAAGATGTACTGGTAAAGTCAGGCATGTGGCCAGCGCTACGCACTCGCCCCTATAGCAAGACACCAGAGCTTGGCAGCAAGCCTAGCTCTATCTTCGTCACCGCTATCGACACTGCGCCGCTAGCCGCTGACCCCTCTGTGGTTGCTGCTGGCAATATGGACGCCTTCGAAGACGGCCTCCGTGTACTAGCTAGACTGACCGCAAATAAAATTTTTGTTTGCCAAAAGCCAGGTGCTGGCTTTAAAACAGCAGATCTAGAAAACGTTGAACTGGCGGAATTCGACGGCCCTCACCCTGCGGGCTTAGCTGGCACACACATCCATCACTTGGACCCGGTTGGCCCAACTAAAACAGTTTGGACCATCAACTACCAAGACGTGATCGCAATTGGCCAGCTATTCATCACCGGCAAGCTATACAGCGACCGCGTGATCTCAGTGGCAGGCCCTCAGGTTAAGACACCTAAGCTTATTCGCACTACCCTAGGCGCTAACATCAGCGAGATCACTGCAGGCGAGTTAGCCGACGGTGATAACCGTGTGGTTTCAGGCTCTGTGCTACAAGGCAATATTGCAGCAGACGAGTTTGACTACCTAGGCCGCTACCACTCACAGGTATCGGTAGTTGAAGAAGATCGAGCTCGCCTCATGCTGCACTATGTGCGTCCAGGCTTGAATAAGTCTTCATTCCTAAACGTTCTATTCTCCTCTTTTTCTAGCAAGCGTCGCTTCGACATGACCACATCCACCAACGGCAGCCCACGCGCCATGGTTCCTGTAGGTTATTACGAGCGTTTAATGCCCCTAGATGTGCTGCCTACTCAGTTGCTGCGCTCAGTGATCACTATCGACACTGACCTTGCCCAGCAGCTAGGCGCTCTAGAGCTAGATGAAGAAGACCTATCGCTGTGCACCTACGTATCCTCTTCTAAAGTGGATTACGGCACCGCGTTACGTCAGTGTCTCACCAAAATTGAAATTGAGGGTTAAGCGATGCGAAAGTTTCTAGACAATATCGCCCCAGATTTCGAAAAAGGCGGTAAGTACGAAAAGTTCTACTCCATTTTCGAAATGATCGACACTTTCTTCTGGTCTCCACCGAGCGTAACGGGTGGAAAAACCCACGTACGCGACGCGGTCGATCTGAAGCGAGTTATGACCTACGTTGTTATCGCCGCAATACCTTGTGTATTGATGGCTTGGTTCAACACGGGTTACCAAGCCAATACCGCTCTAGCCTCAGTTGCTGGTGGCGATAACTGGCGCTACGACGTATTGAGTACGCTAGGTGTTGCCACGGGCAATGCTGACCTGTGGTATTCCAATATGCTACTCGGCGCTCTGTATTTCCTACCAATTTATATAGTCACACTGGTGGCTGGTGGACTTTGGGAAGTCTTATTTGCCTCGGTGCGTGGCCACGATGTAAACGAGGGTTTCTTGGTAAGCTCTATGCTTTACACCCTAACCATGCCACCTGACGCTCCATTATGGATGGTTGCCCTAGGTATTTCATTCGGCGTGGTTCTAGGCAAAGAAGTGTTTGGCGGTACTGGCAAAAACTTCCTGAACCCCGCACTGACCGGCCGTGCCTTTCTATACTTCGCCTACCCTGCCTACATGTCAGGCGACGCAGTATGGACAGCCGTTGACGGCTTCACTGGCGCAACACCACTAGGCCTAAGCGCTACAGGTGGTATGGAAGCGATTCAGGCAGCTGGCTACACTTGGCAACAAACCTTTATTGGTTTAATCCCTGGCTCATTGGGTGAAACCTCTACCCTAGCCTGCCTCATCGGCGCAGCCTTCCTAATCGGCACTAAGATCGCATCACACCGCGTGATCTTCGGTGTATTTGCCGGCATGGTTGCCACCAGCGTGCTATTCAACGCCATCGGCAGCGACAGCAATCCTATGTTTGGCATGCCTTGGTACTGGCACTTAAGCTTAGGCGGCTTCGCCTTTGGTATGATCTATATGGCCACCGACCCTGTATCAGCGTCAATGACCAACAAAGGGCGCTGGGCTTATGGCTTCCTGATCGGCTTTATGTGCGTACTGATCCGCGTAGTTAACCCCGCATTCCCAGAGGGCATGATGCTTGCCATCCTGTTCGCCAATCTATGGGCTCCTATCTTTGACAACTTTGTTGTTCAAGCAAACATCAAGCGGAGGTTACAGCGCAATGGCTAGTAATAATGATAGTTTTGCAAAAACCGTTGGCGTTGCCCTAGCCGTATGTCTAGTGGCCTCGGTCATCGTATCTTTTGCCGCCGTACAGCTTAAGCCGCTACAGCAGGTGAATAAGCTACTCGACAAGCAGAGCAATATTCTTAGCGTCGCCGGTATCGATCTAACAGGCAAATCGGGTTCTGAAATTTCAGAGCTATTTGCCAATAACATCGAAACCCGTATCGTCGACATCGCTACCGGCGAGTTTACTGAAGCAGTAGACGCCGCTACTTACGATCAACGCAAGGCCGCTAAAGACCCTGCGCAGAACGTAGCCCTAAGCGGTAGCGAAGACCTAGCCAAGATCAAGAGCCGCGCTAAATACGCCTCTACTTATATTGTTAAGGCAGAAGACGGCAGCGTAAAGTATTACATCCTACCGGTTCACGGCTATGGCCTGTGGTCGACCTTATACGGCTTTGTTGCCGTAGAAGCGGATGCTAATACCATCTTCGGTCTAAGCTTCTACAGCCACGCTGAAACACCTGGCTTGGGTGGTGAAGTGGACAACGCAAAGTGGAAGTCACAGTGGAAGGGTAAGCAAATCCAAAACGCCCAGGGCGAAATAGCGATCAAGGTCGCTAAATTTGGTGGCTTTAACCCTAGCGCTCCTGACGCGATCAGCACCGTTGACGGCCTAGCCGGCGCTACGCTGACCACACAGGGTGTTAACAACCTAGTTCAGTACTGGTTGGGCGACGCGGGGTTTGGCCCCTTCCTTCAGCAACTTAAAACTCAATCTAGTAATCAGGAGGGCTAAGCAATGGCTAAGACTAAAGAAGTTTTATTAGACCCCATGTTTAACAACAACCCTATTGCCCTACAGGTACTCGGTGTTTGTTCTGCGCTAGCGGTAACCACTAACTTGAATACCGCCTTTATCATGTGTCTTGCATTGACCGCGGTAACGGCTTTTTCAAACTTGTTTATCTCTATCATCCGCAACCAGATCCCCAGCAGCATCCGTATCATCGTACAGATGGTAGTGATTGCATCCCTGGTAATCGTGGTAGACCAGGTACTGAAGGCCTACGCCTACTCAGTCAGCAAGCAGCTATCGGTATTTGTTGGTTTGATTATCACCAACTGCATCGTAATGGGCCGCGCTGAAGCCTTCGCCATGAAGAACCCTCCTCTACCGAGCTTCCTAGACGGCATCGGTAACGGCTTGGGCTACAGTGTTGTACTGATCGTTGTCGGCTTCTTCCGTGAGCTACTGGGTACTGGTTCTCTATTTGGTGTGCCAATGCCCTTTATGGAGCTAGCCTCAGAAGGCGGTTGGTTTGAGCCTGTTGGCATCATGCTATTGCCACCTAGCGCTTTCTTCCTAATCGGTCTATTCATCTGGGCTGTGCGCAGCTGGAAGAAAGATCAAGTTGAAGACGCTGACTTCAAGATTGAAGATGGCCACGGGGAGCACGCGTAATGGAACATTATTTATCCCTAGCAGTAAAAGCGATTTTTGTTGAAAACCTAGCGATCTCCTTCTTCCTAGGCATGTGTACTTTCTTGGCCGTGTCCAAGAAAATCAGCACGGCCATGGGCTTGGGTATTGCGGTTATCTTCGTACAAGCGGTTACGCTGCCGGTTAACAACCTGTTGTACACCTACGTATTGAAAGACGGTGCTCTAGCCTGGGCTGGCATGCCGACTATTGACCTCAGCTTCCTAGGCTTTATCTCTTACATCGGCGTTATCGCGGCGATGGTACAGATCCTAGAGATGTTCTTAGATAAATACGTACCCGTGCTGTACAGCGCCCTCGGTATTTACCTGCCGCTAATCACCGTAAACTGCGCCATCATGGGTGGCTCATTGTTTATGGTAGAGCGCGACTACAACTTCGCTGAGTCTATGACTTACGGCGTCGCCTCCGGCATCGGTTGGGCAATGGCGATCACCGTACTAGCCGGTATCCGAGAAAAGTTGAAGTACTCCGACGTACCCGACGGCCTACAGGGCTTGGGTATCACCTTTATCACTGTTGGATTGATGGCTATGGGTTTCATGGCTTTCTCCGGCGTACAACTGTAAGGAGCGCGGATAATGAACGAAATTATCGTAGGTGTATCCGTCTTTACAGGAATCATCCTGTTCTTGGTTTTTATTATTTTGGCCGCCAAGAAACAGCTCGTTCCTGAAGGCACAGTTAACATCACCGTTAACGGCGAAAAAACGTTTACCGTAGAGCCCGGCGGCAAGTTGCTTAGCACCCTAGCCGACCAAGGCCTATTTGTACCCTCGGCCTGTGGTGGCGGCGGTACTTGCGCCCAATGTAAAGTGAAAGTGAAATCGGGCGGCGGTACTATTCTGCCCACCGAAGAATCTCACATCACCAAGCGTGAAGCAGCTTGCGGCGATCGCCTATCTTGTCAGGTAGGCGTAAAGCAGGATATGGAAGTAGAAGTTGAAGAAGAAATCTTCGGCGTGAAGAAGTGGGAGTGTACAGTTCGCTCTAACAATAACGCGGCGACTTTCATTAAAGAGCTAGTACTAGAACTTCCCGCAGGCGAAGACGTTGGCTTCCGCGCCGGTGGTTACATTCAAATCGAATGCCCTGCCCACGAGCTGAAGTACAGCGAGTTCGACATTGGCGAAGAGTACAAAGGCGACTGGGATCACTTTAACCTATGGAAGTTTGAGTCCAAAGTTGAAGAGCCGGTTATGCGCGCCTACTCTATGGCCAACTACCCTGAAGAAGAAGGCATCATCATGCTGAATGTGCGTATTGCATCACCGCCTCCAGGCAGTGAAGGCATCCCGTCAGGCAAGATGTCTCCGTATATCTTTAACCTGAAGCCAGGCGACAAGGTAACGATCTCAGGACCCTTCGGTGAGTTTTTCGCCAAAGAGACCAAGAACGAGATGGTCTTTATTGGTGGTGGTGCTGGTATGGCGCCCATGCGTTCTCACATCTTCGACCAAATGCGCAGAATCAAGACCGACCGCAAGGTCACGTTCTGGTACGGCGCGCGCAGCAAGAAAGAAATCTTCTACCAAGACGATTTCGACATGCTGGCGGCGGAGAACGAAAACTTTAACTGGCATATCGCCCTATCGGACCCACAACCAGAAGATAACTGGGATGGACTAACCGGCTTTATCCACAACGTACTGCACGAGCAGGCTCTAAAGGACCACCCGGCTCCTGAAGACTGTGAATACTATATGTGTGGACCACCGATGATGAACGCAGCGGTGATCAAGACGCTAGAAGACCTTGGTGTTGAGCGTGAGAACATCATGCTGGATGACTTTGGAGGCTAAGGCCTTTTGAAGTTGAAAAAAAAGCCCCGCTTTGCGGGGCTTTTTTATGGGTGGTGTGAAGTTATGCAGATAGACTGTAAACAAGCTCTTCGGCTTCACCCCGCCCTATTCTTAACCGCACTCCTTAAACTGGCCATATATTCACAAGAATTAACCCCCTATAAAATTGTAATTACAATGAGAATATGTCAATAATAATGAGTCTATGAATAAGAAAACTTGAGCCCTATATGAAGAAAATCTATTGGTTAATGGGCTTGCTCATATTTTCTTGCAATGTAATTGCTTCACCAGTGACCATTTGTGCTTATGACCCATCGGGTGAAGGCGGCACGATAGCCAACTTCGCAACAAAACTCTCTGACAACTATCGTGAGCTAGGCCTTGAACCTAAATTAAAGGTCTTTAAAAATGATTTAGTTATTCGCAAAAAATTTCAAACAAACAACTGCGATGCCATGTTTGTTATCGGCTTCATGGTGCGTAACTACAATCGCTTTAGCTCGAGCCTAGAAGCTTTTGGCCTTATTCAAAAAAACGAACAAATTGAACAAGCCTTTGAACTCATCAACAGGCCAGAATTAGCAGATCAATTTTCTAAAGACGGCTACGAAGTGACGGGAGTATTCCCCCTGGGTTTAAGTTATTTAGTATCCACACATTCTCGCGCAAACAACATTGAAGAACTCAACAAAAAAAGCTTTTTTATAAACAGAAAAGAACCTGCGCTCACTCTGCTGAGTAAAGAGCTTGCCATGAATCGAGTGCATGGCAACAGTAAAACATTTATATCGAAACTCCAACGCCAGGAAGTTGATTATGTACTACTTCCTTTGCTCGCCGTAGATGCATTGGATTTATACAAGAAAATCGCTCAACAAGGCCAAATCATCAATATGCCCATTCGACTGTTAACGATGCAGATGATCATAAACCAAAAAAAATTCCCAAAGGGTTTCGGCAAACAAGCTAGGCTTGCATCTACTGATTACTCTAGAAGTTTAATGCGTAAAATAAGAACTATAGAAGAAGGTTTAAAGCCATTGCTCAAACCGCTATCAGCAGAAGAGAAAAAACAATGGGACCAGCGCTTACAGGCCGTGCAAGAAAAAATGGTTAATGAAGGACATTATAGCCCTGAGTTATTACATTCTTTCCAATAAACTCCCTGCAGACAAAATAGGTATAGATAAAGCCCCACCTATATACAGGTGGCATCACCCTTCCCCAAACACCTCTACAGTGCTATCTTCACTCAACAACCATAATCATAAGAGATCATAATGAAAATATTAGCCAACATATTCACTG
>CAZBWS010000044.1:11554-21213 GCA_964495705.1 uncultured Gammaproteobacteria bacterium | reverse complement strand
TGCATAGTGGGGCAGCGCCTTTACATCCAGAGTACGCAAATATACACACATATCACGATAACAGACTTGAAGCGGGTATATGATAAAACTCACCCTGCTAGTAGGCAGAATTAGTGTCTTTACTATTATTCTAGAGGGTTGTTACTTCTAATAAATGGGATAACGCTGGCTAGAACCCTATGCTAAGATTAAGCCGATTTCCCGAAATGGGAATTTGTATTGACAATGCACTGGGGAGTTCCCATAATGGGAACTGTGATTTATGCGAATACTTTCACGTTCCACATTACGTGATTTTTGGGAACAAGCGGAATATCAAGATGCTGAACAGCCACTTAAAGCGTGGTTTGCCGAAGCAAAGGCAGCAGAATGGGATACGCCTCAAGATGTTAAAGACCAATATGGCAATGCCTCAATAGTGGCTAACAACCGTGTTGTATTTAATATCCACGGTAACAAATACCGTTTGGTTTTAGCTATTCGCTATGATGTGAAAATATGCTTTATTAAATTTATCGGTACACACAAACAGTATGACCGCATTGATGTTGCAACAATATAGGTAGTAGTGATGGATATTCAGCCAATTAAAAATGAAGTTGCTTATGAAGCTGCTCTTGAGCGAATAGAAGCGTTGTGGGGTGTAGAGCCTAACTCTCCAGAGGCGGATGAGTTGGACATTCTGGCTACACTTGTAGATGTTTACGAGAGTAAAACGGTTGAGATAGAAGCCCCAGACCCGATTGCGGCTATTTTGTTTAGACTAGATCAAGAAGGTCTTCCAGCTAGTACGTTAGAAAAATATTTAGGACAGAAAAGTAGAGTTACGGAAGTGCTTAAAAGGCAGCGTCCTTTAAGTATTAATATGATTCGTAAATTGCATGACGGCCTTCGTATTCCATCCGATGTGTTAATACAACAGTATGAGTTGGCTAAGTAAATAGCCGCTCAATAAATTTAAAATTGATCTAGGAAAGTCACACGGAAGAGTGTGTCGAAGCTCGATTAGTTTACAACTACTTTAGGGATTACAACCCGTCGCTTGGACGGTATATGCAGAGTGATCCGATTGTATTGGCGGCTGGAGTGAATACGTTTGGGTATGTTTAAGCAAATCCATTATCAAAATTTGACGTGTATGAGCTTTCTTCTAATTCTTCGTCAGCCTCATCTAGTAGTATGAATGGGGTTCAGCGCGTAGGGTGGGTGAGCAACAGCGTAACCCACCATTAACTCCCATTCCCCCACGTTGAATAACGGCAGCGCCTCTAAAGCTAGAAACCAACAAGAATTAACCAAGGATAAGCTTTAAGCGGAGCGCTTAATTCCGTTCTTTATCATTAGCGTTTGTAGTACAGAGCCATAGAGAATAAATAAATAGCCGAACAGTTCTAAGCCCTCTTGCATCGCGCTTTTGTAAATTACGTGATAATCGCTGCCCATTAAGGGCTTCCAAATAATATTGCCGCTGCCAAAGGTTCTGCTGAAGACGATCACTAGCAAAAAACCGATAAGAACGAATATATATGATCGCGTGCTGAAGTAGCTTCGTAGAGCAGTAAAGAAGTGCGTCTTGTTTTTGAAAGTATAAACAAGGGTAAACAGAATGAGGGCAGTGGCAGGGTACACCCAGGAGCCATGTTGGATTACATCGAAATAGACATCACACTCTCGAACCAGCATCGTGGTAAACATGCTGCCCATAAATACATTAAATGGGCGGGCATCGTTGGCTTTTTTTCCCGCGTAGAAAAACAGTGCGGCGCTTAACAGCAAGAGTAATTGCTGTGAAAATTCCGTGAGTGATTTTTCAGTGAGACCGTTTTTCAAGGCAACCACATCAAAGTAAACCGCTCCTACCGCAAATATACTCATACCGATAAGGGTGAGTAATTCGAGTGCGGCAAATTTTATGGTGTGAGTCATTCTTCATTCCTGGTGTTTTTTTGGCTATTTTATCACCAAATTGACCAATCATTGTAGTCCATGCACCAATATTGATCATAAATTATAAAATCCTGTATTTTAGGCAGGTTTTGCTGATGCCTGTGATAAAATCCGCAGCCTATGAAAACCTCTGACTTTGATTATTTCTTGCCCGATGATTTAATTGCGCAAGCGCCTTTGGCTCAACGTACGGATAGCCGTTTGCTGTATGTGCCCAGTCCTATAAGCTCGAGCGGTCTGCCGCAAGATTTGCAGTTCACTGCCGTTGTGGATTTATTGCAGGAGAGGGATTTGTTGGTGTTGAATGATACGCGGGTGATTCCTGCCCGATTATTTGGCCAAAAACAATCAGGTGGAAAGTTGGAGGTGTTAGTTGAGCGCATAACAGCTAAACACACCGCTTTGTGCCATATTCGTTGTAGTCGTTCGCCCAAGCCAGGTGCCCAGCTTTTGTTAGAAAATGCGATAGAAGCAGAAGTGACTGGCCGCCAAGGGGCTTTGTTTGAGGTCAGTTTTGCTGCACATAAGCCTGTATTAGATTGGTTGCAGGAATACGGCCATATGCCGCTTCCACCTTATATTGAGCGCGCTGATGATGAGGGTGATCAAGAGCGCTATCAAACGGTATTTGCGGATAAGGTGGGAGCGGTGGCTGCACCCACTGCGGGCCTGCATTTCGATGACGCCTTATTAAATACGCTGAAAGATAAGGGTGTGAAAACGGCCACAGTGACGCTACATGTAGGGGCGGGTACCTTTCAGCCTGTTAAGGCGGAGGATATCAGCGAGCATGTAATGCACGCAGAATGGATTGATGTACCCGAGAAAACGGCTGATTTGATCAATGCCACTAAGCAGGTAGGTGGGCGTGTTGTGGCCATTGGCACAACGGTTGTACGCTGCCTTGAGAGCTTACCGTTGCAAGACGACGGGGCAGCATCTGCTTGGCAAGGTG
Source organism: uncultured Gammaproteobacteria bacterium (assembly GCA_964495705.1). GTDB lineage: Bacteria > Pseudomonadota > Gammaproteobacteria > HTCC5015 > HTCC5015 > CAZBWS01. Next base: position 18,311 of record CAZBWS010000044.1, on the reverse strand, counting down.
AGACGAGTATCTTTATCAACCCTGGTTATCAATTTCGCTTTATAGATGTGCTTGTGACTAATTTTCATCTGCCAAAATCAACGCTGTTGATGTTGGTATCGGCCTTTGCGGGCTATCCGCGTATGATGGATATTTATCGTCATGCGGTTGAACAACAATATAGATTTTTCTCTTACGGAGATGCAATGCTTCTTGAGCGTGCAGATAAATAACATGGCAACAGCAATGCAATTTGAATTGGATAAAACCGACGGCCTGGCAAGAAGAGGGCGTTTGAAATTTGCCCGTGGCACGGTGGAGACGCCAGCCTTTATGCCAGTCGGAACCTATGGCACGGTAAAGGCGATGTCACCTGAAGAAATTAAAGGTCTGGGTGCACAAATCATCCTAGGTAACACTTTTCATTTAATGCTGCGCCCAGGCACTGAGATTATCGAAGAGCACGGCGACTTACATGACTTTATGAATTGGGATGGCCCGATACTGACCGACTCGGGGGGGTTTCAAGTGTTTAGCTTGGCTGAGATGCGCAAAATTAGCGAGAAGGGCGTGACTTTCCGCTCGCCGATTGATGGTTCAAAAATTTTGTTGGATCCAGAAAAATCCATGCAAGTACAACGTAAGCTAGGCTCGGATATCGTGATGATTTTTGATGAGTGTACGCCTTACCCTGCAACAGAAGAACAGGCACGTACATCTATGGAGCTATCTTTGCGTTGGGCTGACCGCAGTAAAATCGCCCATGGTGATAACCCCAATGCGCTATTTGGCATTATTCAGGGAGGCATGCACCCTAACTTGCGCAAGGAGTCAGTGGACGGTTTGACTGAGATTGGCTTTGATGGCTATGCAATTGGTGGCTTGTCCGTCGGTGAGCCGCGCCCAGAGCGCAATGCCATGTTGGATGTTACGGTAGAACACATGCCTGAAGATCGCCCACGCTATTTGATGGGAGTAGGCAAGCCACAAGATATTGTTGATTCTGTATTGCGCGGCATTGATATGTTTGACTGTGTATTGCCGTCACGCAATGCGCGCAATGGTTTTTTGTATACAGCCAATGGCATTGTGAAAATTCGCAATGCAAAATACGCCAAAGATACTGGGCCAGTGGATGAAAACTGCAGCTGCTATACCTGTAAAAACTATAGCCGAAGCTATCTTCGCCACCTGGATAAGTGCGGTGAAATTTTAGGCGCACGCCTGAATACATTGCATAACCTGCATTATTATCAGCAGCTCATGGCTGACCTGCGTGGAGCGATAGAGACGGGCACATTACAAGAGTATGCCAAGGACTTTTATGCTCGCTATGGAGTAGAGGAAAGCTTGCCTGAGTAGCCTTCCAGCATTGGGGGTTCAGGCACGCTTGAAATAGAATAAAAAGCCCCTATTTATTCGCTCATATGCCATAATATGCGCCGTTTTTAAGAGGTTACCCCATGTTGTTAGAAAGTATTTTAAATGTATTAGTTGCTCCTGCCCATGCTGCCGAGGCGGCCCCAGAAGGCGGTTTGCTACAGTTTTTGCCCTTAGGTATTTTGTTTGTAGTTATGTATTTTTTAATGATTCGTCCACAGCAAAAGAAGGCCAAAGAGCACGGCACTATGGTTGCAGCCTTGAAAAAAGGCGACGAAGTGGTTACTACGGGTGGCTTGCTAGGCAAAGTTGCTGAGGTAGGTGAAACCTTTCTGACTATTAAGTTGAACGACAATGTCGAAGTTAATATCCAACGCCAAGCCGTTTCTGCACTGATGCCCAAGGGCACGGTTAAAAGCGCAAAATAATTTATTAGAACAAGTAGCCCCGTAAGGGGCTTTATTATTTAGTACAAGGCTATATCACTGTGAACCATTATCCTGCTTGGAAGTATCTTCTTCTTGTTGCTGTTATTTCCATTGCGTGTATCTACGCGACGCCCAATTTGTATGGTGAAGACCCTGCTGTACAAGTCTCGTCGGCCAGTGACGTACTAACGCCGAGTTTTACAACATCCCTAGAACGTACACTTGAGCAAAATGGTTTAAGTGCAAGCTCCATTGATGCGGATCAAAGCCGCGTATTGATGCGCTTTGCTTCGGGTGAAGAACAGCTCAAAGCACGCGACGCCCTTACTGCCAGTTTAGATAAGGATGATTACACCGTTGCCTTGAACTTGGCGCCGGCAACACCGAGCTGGTTGCGCGACCTAAATGCTAATCCTATGTACTTAGGTTTGGACTTGCGTGGTGGTATTCACTTCTTAATGCAGGTGGACATGAAGGGAGCGATTCAAGGTGTTATGGAAAGTTATGCCAGTGATATTCGTACGAATTTGCGCGAAGACAAAATTCGTAACCGAGGCACTCGTGCAGAAGAGGATAAATTGCGCATTCGCTTTACTACTTTGGACAAGCGCGAAGCGGCACTGAGCAAGCTGAAGCCGTTGTATAAGGATTTAGAGTTTAGTGAAACCGAAGATGACAAAGGTTTTCATCTATTAGTGGCATTGCGCCCAGAGGCGGTAGTCGCCGAGAAAAAGCTAGCTCTGACACAGAATATCACCGCACTGCGCAACCGCGTAAATGCACTAGGTGTGTCTGAACCGGTTATTCAACAGCAAGGCTTGGATCGTATTGTTGTGCAATTACCCGGTGTACAAGATAGTGCGAAGGCCCGCGAGATATTAGGCTCTACCGCTACACTTGAATATCGCATGCAGCACGGCACTTACCAAGAGGGCATTTCGGCGGCGGATAGTGGCCGTATTCCTGTGGGAGCTAAGTTGTTCCAGCACCGTGACGGCTACCCTGTATTGCTGAGCAGCAGTGTGATTGTGACGGGTGAAAATATTCAAAATGCAGCGGTTTCCTATGACCAGAATAACCAGCCTGCAGTGAGTATTACCTTGGATAGCAAAGGTGCTGACAAGATGTTGAAAAATACTAAAGAAAATACTAAAAAGCCCATGGCCGTGGTATTCAAAGAGATTAAATTCGATACCAAAATGGTCAATGGTAAAAAAGAGCGCGTTAGCCGTGTGACTGAAAAAGTCATCAGTATTGCCACCATTAACGGCATCTTTGGCAAGAATTTTCAAACCACGGGCTTGAGTAAAACCGAAGCTTCTCGTTTAGCCATTTTGCTACGTGCAGGTGCGTTGAAGGCGCCTATGGAAATTGTTGAAGAGCGTACCGTTGGACCCAGCTTAGGGGCTGACAACATTGCCAAGGGTCAGAAGTCAGTCATCATTGGCTTAATTGCGGTACTGGTATTTATGGCTATTTACTACAAAGCATTTGGTTTAATTGCCAATGTCGCATTGGCGGCTAACTTGGTTATGATTTTCGCAGTAATGAGTATGCTGCAAGCCACATTAACCTTGCCGGGTATTGCTGGTATTGTATTGACGGTAGGTATGGCGGTAGATGCCAATGTATTGATCTTTGAGCGCATTAAGGAAGAGTTGCGTGCAGGCAGTAAGATTCAAGAAGCGATTCATGAAGGTTATAACAAGGCCTTTAGCACGATTGCCGACGCCAATATTACGACCTTTATTGCCGCCGCTTTGTTGTTCTCCTTCGGAACCGGCCCCATTAAGGGCTTTGCCGTTACACTGTCTATCGGTATTTTAACCTCGATGTTTACCGCCATTATGGGCACGCGTGCATTGGTTAATTTATTCTACGGCGGCAAGCGCTTGAAGAGTATTGCCATTTCTTGGGGGCAGGGCATGAAAGCCACGGCATTCAAGTTTATGCAGGGTCGCTTTATTGCTATGGCTATCTCGGGCGTATTAGTAGCGGGTTCTATCGGTAGCTTAAGTACGAACGGCTTGGTGCTAGGTATCGATTTCACTGGAGGTTACCTAATCGAGGTGGGGTATAAAGAAGCGGCAGAGTTACCGCCTATTCGTGCCGCCTTGGATGCAGGTGGCTATGATGATGCTGTCGTACAGCACTTTGGTACCGCTAAAGATGTTATGGTGCGCATTCAGCCTCGCGAAGGTCTTGAGTCTTCTGCTGTGAGTGATGCAGTGATGGATTTATTGCGCACGCAAAACCCTGAGGTTGACCTGCGACGCATTGAGTTTGTCGGCCCGCAAATTGGCGAAGAACTGCGTGAAGATGGCGGTATGGCAATGCTATTTGCTCTTATGGCGATCGTTATCTATGTCGCTTTCCGCTTCCAGTTGAAGTTCTCTATTGGTGCGGTAACGGCATTGGTACACGATGTGATTATTACTATGGGCGTGTTTTCGATTACGGCTATTGAATTTGACCTAACGGTATTGGCGGCCTTGTTGGCGGTGATTGGTTATTCGCTCAACGATACGATTGTTGTATTTGATCGCATCCGTGAAAATTTCCGCAAGATGCGTCGTGGCGAGTCTATTGATGTATTAAATAGTTCGATCAATCAAACTTTGTCACGTACCTTGATGACTTCGGTGACCACAATGATTGTATTGATAGCCCTGTATACCTTGGGTGGGGAAGTAATTCACTCCTTTGCCTTTGCCTTGATCATCGGTGTGATTGTTGGAACGTACTCTTCGATCTTTGTTGCTAGCACGGGTTTGTTGATGATGAAGATCAGCAAAGACGATTTAGTTGAGTCTGAAGAGAAGCGTGACGAATTGGACGCTATCCCATAGGGGTTAGTCATGAGTTAGCCATAAAAAAGCCCCGCAGTGCGGGGCTTTTTTATGGCTACTGAAAAGGCTTTTAGCGTTTAACTAGTGGTAACATTTCCTTGTATACCTTGGGTGTGCCGCAGACCACGTCACCACTTTCCATATACTCGCTATCGCCATCAAGGTCGGCGATCAGCCCGCCAGCTTCGCGCACTAATAAAACGCCAGCCGCCATATCCCAGGGCTTGAGTTGTTCTTCCCAGAAACCATCAAAGCGTCCAGCGGCGACATAGGCTAAGTCTAACGCTGCTGCGCCAGCGCGACGAATTCCCGCAGGGCGACCCATGAATTTACGCATGGTATTTAGGTAGGCGTCAAAGTCACGGTCTTGAGAGAAGGGAATACCCGTACCCAGTAGGGCGCCGTCCAGGCCAGGGCGGCCAGATACACGGATACGGGTGTTATTTAGTTTAGCGCCATTGCCACGGCTAGCAGTGAACAATTCATCGGTGACAGGGTTGTAAACAACGGCAATTTCCAAGCGTCCTTTTACCTTGCAGGCAATAGAAACGGCATAGTGAGGCATGCCATGTAGAAAGTTGGTGGTGCCATCGAGGGGGTCAATAATCCACTGAAAGTCTTCACCTTCTTTATCTTTAGCCGCTATTGCTCCCGCTTCTTCACTTAAAATAGAGTGATTAGGATAGGCCTTGAGGATGATTTCGATGATGTCTTTTTCAGCCAGGCGGTCCACTTCAGAGACAAAGTCGTTGAGGGTTTTTTGCTCAACGGTCAGGCGTTCGAGTTGATCAGAGCTGCGAATGATAGTATTGCCAGCAGTGCGTGCTGCACGGATAGCGATGGTCAATAGGGGATGCATGGCCATAGAAAAACACCTTCGCTGCAAGAGCGACTTAAAAAGTGGACAGACTGTAAAAGAACGAAGCTGTATTCTAGCAAATTTGTAATAAATTGCCCACTGCCTATAGTACATGCCTGTTGGCGTGAAATGTCTTAGAATGAGCACTGATTAGGACGCATAGCTAAGTGTCTTACGTTTGATCATAATAAATATAGAGTTGGATATGGCACTAGTGCAGATTTATCGGTATCGCTACAGCGCGTTAATAGGCATTCTTATAGGAGCGTGCTGCTTGCCAGCTTGGGGGCTAAGCCTACAGGAGGTGGAGCTGAAATCGCGCCTTAATCAACCACTACATTTCACGCTCAAGATAGCACAAAACAGTAAAACGCCTATATCAGCTTCCCAGTTACAGGTTCGTATTGCCAGCGCTGATGTGTACTTACAAAGTGGCTTGAGCCATTCAGCCCTGTTAGATGACATTGCTTTGCATGTTGTCACCAAAGACGGTTTACAGATACAAGGGCGAAGCATACAGCGTTTGCGCGACCCCGTTCTGCATTTATTGTTTGACCTACGTTGGCCAGAGGGCAGCGCGTTAGTGCAGCGAAGTGTGATTGTAGAATTGGCTGATGAGTATTTAGCTGATTCAAGGCTGCCGCTATTAAAGCAAGCAAAACCAGTAAAGAAAATTGTGGCTGCCGTACAGGAGAAAACTCAAGTTCAACAGCTTCAGATACTTGAGCCGTATAATGGCGAGCGTATTCATCATGTTCGCCGTGGCGATGTGTTGTCTTTGGTTGCTAGTGAGTATCGTGGCAGCGTGAATGTTCCATTGCACCGATATATGCGTGCTATCCAGCGTCATAATAGGGGCGGCTTTCCTCAAGGTTTAGACCAGCTTAGCCCTGGACAGGTTATCCGCATGCCGGATCCCTTGGATCTGCTAGAAGACGCCCCTGCGGTATTGCCGCAGCATGGTCAAGCTGAGTATATTGATTACCAAGTACAATATGGTGATCAGCTATCTTTACTTGCGCAACACTTTAGGGGCAGTGTGGATATGCCGTTAAAAGCGTATATGCAACGCATCGTTGACGATAATGCGGATGTACTGGATATGTCAGGTGCGAGCCTTAAATCCGGCATGATATTGCGTATACCTCACCCTATGTCGCCAACCCAGAATGTGTCGCTACAAGCCCCTGTGCAAGAGTTGCTTGCTGCTCAAGATGAAGAGCCAGTCATAGAGCCAGTCATAGAGCCAGTCATAGAGCCAG
>CAZBWS010000044.1:0-11454 GCA_964495705.1 uncultured Gammaproteobacteria bacterium | reverse complement strand
AGAGCCAGTCATAGAGCCAGTCATAGAGCCAGTCATAGAGCCAGGCATAGAAGATGCTTCTAATGCTGAAGAGGAGCCTCATCCAGCAATGGTAGAAGATCTGTTTGTGGCAGCAGCCCCCGTGCCTGTAAATAAGAATATTAATGCCTATGTCGAGGCTGCCAAGCAGGAGTCAGCAGCTGTTGATGTGGCGCCAGTAGCTAAGCCAGTTCCTCCGGTTGTCAAAAAGAGAGCTAATGAAAACTCCTTCAGGCAATGGATTATTTATGCTTTATTGATGGTGGTAATCTTCGTGGTGGGAACTGTCATTATTGCCGTAATTAGAGGAATTAAGATCTCCCCAGAGCCTATTGAAAAACCTATTTTACCTTCATTAATACCTGGCCCAGCGGAGCCACCAGAAGAAATCTTGGGTCAGGGTGCAATGCAGGAAAGAATTGCTACATTTTCTACTGCTGATCAAAATGAAGTAGAAAAGCTTATGGCGGAAGACGATTTAATGGCGGCCGTGAAAAGAGTTGATCAACTGATTTATACACAGTCGTGGGATTTAAAAAATTGGCTTTTAAAACTAGAAATATTAGCCAGGCAAGGAAATAAAGAGCGCTGTAGTATGCTAGCCAAGCAGGTCAGGCGCCGTTTTAAGTCAGCGGAGCAACAGGCGATGGTTAATCGGGTATTGGATGATTACTTCAGCGCTCCTGTCGATGCTAAAGACTTTGTGCCCGAAATTAACAACTCAGAAGCGTCACGTAAAAAGAGTGCCGCAGCTGAGTTGGCCAGTGAAACAGCCGAGGTTCGAGTTTATTTATCCTATGGTTTTTATGATATGGCCGAACAAACTTTGAATAAATTGATGCAGGATTTCCCTCGTCACATGGAACTGCGCATATTGAACCTAGAAATGTTGCTAGGCACAGGAAACTTGGATGAATTACAGCGCCAATCTGAGGAATTATTTCAAGGTGCTACTCAGTTAAGTCAGGCGCAAGAACACCAAGTACAAGAAATTCTGGAACGCGTACAGGAGGGGGTTGTGAATACACCAGCGCCAGCCATGGACTTGGATCTTTCTGGGTCATCGCCAAAAATAAATGAAGATGAAGTATTCGAAGATGATGTTATTGACTTGGAGTTAAGTGCAAGTAATGCCATCCATTTGGATGAAGGCTTAGATCTTGAAGGTGACATTGCAGATGCCTTGCATCGTGAGGAAGACGCTTATCACAAAGCCCATGATCTAGTTGTTGATGAGGACATAGAATTGATAGACCCTGAAGAGATTATCTTAGATGAATTGGATTAGTAGTCGATTGTTTGTGTAAAACATGTGAGCCAAATGAAATAGGGTGTTAAAATTCTTAGACGCCCCTAACAACATTAATAAGCTATGCCAATTCCTACGTTAAAGCCTATCCGCATCGTTCTGATTAATACTTCCCATCCAGGCAACATCGGCGCAGCGGCACGTGCCATGAAGACGATGGGGTTAACGCGTCTATACTTGGTTGACCCGAAAAACTATCCTAGTGTCGAAGCCACCACGCGAGCATCGGGGGCGGATGATGTATTAGCCAATGCGGTGATTTGCCAGACTTTAGAAGAAGCCTTAACGGATTGCAGTTTAGTGGTGGGGACAACGGCTCGCGAGCGGGCCATTTCAGCGCCGTCGGTAGAGCCCCGTGAATTTGCTGAGCGAGTGATCGGAGAAGCGCAAGGGGAGGGCAACGAAATCGCCCTCGTGTTTGGTCGTGAGCGCTCGGGCATGACCAATGAAGAAATTGACTGCTGTCAGCTGTTAGTACATATCCCTGCCAATGAAACTTATAGTTCTTTAAATCTAGGCGCTGCGGTGCAGGTGCTCAGCTATGAGGTGCGTATGACCGCATTAGCTCATGCGCGTGCTCAGGGCGTGACGAATGCAGATATGCCCGTTGAGGGTGAAGCGACAGGTCGCTTTGCTACTCTGGGGGAAGCCAAGGAGCCGCCTTCTCACTCCCTAGATCGCCGCGCAAACTTCCAAGAATTGGAAAGTTTTTACGGGCATATGGAAAAAGTTTTAACGGGCCTGGGGTTTTTAAATCAAACAAACCCCATATTAATATTGCGCCGCTTGCGCTGCCTTTACGATAGAGCAGCGCCGAGTGTGCGTGAACTGAATATATTGCGTGGTACATTAAGTGCCACAGAGAAACATATGCCCGCTCCGAAGAGTGAGGAGACAGATGAGTTATGAGTATTATCGCCTTAATTAAAGAAGACATTGCCAGCGTATTTGAACGCGACCCCGCCGCGCGTAACAGCTTTGAAGTATTAACTTGCTACCCAGGCCTACACGCAGTATTGGTTCATCGCTTTTCCCACTGGCTGTGGAAAAAGGGAGCTAAGTGGCTAGCACGCTTCATCTCTCATATGTCACGTTGGGCAACGGGTATTGAAATACACCCCGGGGCGACCATCGGCCACCGCTTCTTTATCGATCACGGCATGGGTGTTGTGATTGGTGAGACCGCAGAAATTGGTGATGATGTGACGCTGTATCATGGAGTTACCTTAGGCGGCACGTCTTGGAATAAGGGCAAGCGTCACCCGACTTTGGAAGACGGGGTGGTGATTGGCGCAGGGGCAAAAGTCCTAGGGCCTATCATAATTGGCAAGGAGGGCCGCGTAGGTTCTAATTCGGTAGTGGTAAAAGCGGTTGAAGAAGGCTGCACTGTGGTTGGTATTCCCGCTCGTGTTGTGCGCCAACCCGACGATGTACAAGAGCAACGCCGCGATGCCATTGCCTCTACCATGGGCTTTGATGCCTATGGTACTACCAAGGGCATGTCTGACCCCGTTGCCCAGGCGGTAAACCGTATTCTGGATCATGTGCATAAAATGGAAGAGCGCTCAGAGGCTATGTGCGGTGCCATTCAAAAGCTCGGTGAGGCCGAGGGCTTGGATATACCCTGTTTGAATACCTATGATATTGAAGATGCGCGTAGGAAAGACGAAGAGTCGATGATTTAGGCTGCGTATTATGCGGATAAGTAGTCTATCCGCATAATACCCCTAGGCACCTAAACCCACCAAAGTCGCCCCCCCACACTTGACCCCCAACGCTCAATCCCTTTAGATAGACTTATACAAGGGGAATCCAATGACACATCCATTGATCGAAACAGAAGCGGCGTTACTTTCTACATTTGAAGGCCAGCAGGCGGCGTATTTAAAAGACACTTATCCTAGCTACGAGACGCGTCAAGCTCAGTTGCAGGCTTTGAAAAGGGCGCTGCAGGATAATCAAGACACGATTGCTGATGCGATTAATAAAGACTTTGGGCGCCGCAGTCTCAATGAAAGTAAGTTAATTGATGTGATGGGCTGTGTGATGGATATTAATCATAGCTTAAAGCATATGCGTGATTGGATGAAAACCTCGCGGCGTAAAACAGAGCTGCTATTTAAAGGCAATAGTGCTTCTGTACAGTATCAGCCGAAGGGCGTGGTGGGGATTATTGTGCCGTGGAACTTCCCAGTTTACTTGGCGGTGGCTCCCTTGGCCGCCGCCTTGGCGGCGGGTAATCGAGCGATGATAAAGATGTCTGAAAGCACTCCCGAAACAACTCAATTATTAGCCGAGATTATCGCTAGTGTATTCAGCCCTAGTCAGGTCGCGGTGGTTGGTGGTGAAGTCGATATGGCGCAATACTTTTCTAGCATGCCTTGGAATCACTTGGTGTACACCGGCTCTACCAATGTGGGGCGTTTGGTGATGCAGGCGGCGGCGAAAAATTTAACTCCCGTTACGCTGGAGCTAGGGGGGAAGTCCCCTGCAATTGTCTCTCGTCAGGTGAATTTGGCCGATGCAGCCCGTAAGTTGGCCCATGGCAAAACGACGAATGGAGGGCAGATTTGTATTGCTCCAGACTATGCTTTATTGCACGCAAGTCAGGTGGAGGAATTTATTGACCATGTAGATAAGGCTTACAGTGCCATGTATGCAAATGGTTTAGATAAAACGGATGTGGTGAATGATCGTCAGTATCAACGTCTGCAAAGTGTCATCGAAGATGCCCGAGAAAAAGGTGCTGATGTACGTGTTCTGGGTCAACAGCAAGCGGATGGTCGTTACATCCCTTTAACGGTGGTGAATAAAACGAGCGCAGAAATGCGCGTATTACAGGAAGAGCTATTTGGTCCCATACTACCAATAGTGACTTATGAAACTCTAGCTGATGCTATTGACTATATAAATAAGGGTGATCGTCCTTTAGCCCTATACTTCTTCGGTGATAATGATGAAGAGCAGGCCGAAGTACTTAAACGCACCCATTCTGGCGGCGTGACTATTAATGACTGGGGCTGGCATGCCTTTAATCATGACATTCCCTTTGGTGGCATTGGTGCTTCGGGTATGGGTAAATACCACGGTAAGGAGGGTTTTTTGGAGCTGTCTAACGCCCGTTCGGTATTGAAGCTGACTAAGGGCTTTCCTATTCAGTTATTCCACCCGCCTTATGGCTTGATTCATAAAAAAGTTTTCCGCATGTTTTTGGGCGAGCCACGTAAATAAAAGTCATGGCAGGCCTATAAAGTTGATCGATTTAGTCGGGTATTATATAATCCTGACTAAATCACTTGGTTATTTGTAATTACTTGTCATGAAACTCACTACCAAAGGCCGCTATGCCGTTACTGCAATGCTGGATTTGGCCTTACACGCCGGTGCAGACCCTGTGGCGTTGGCGGATATTTCTGAGCGACAAGCAATCTCCCTCTCTTATTTAGAGCAGCTGTTCGCCCGTGTGCGTAAATGTGGCTTAGTTTCTAGTACTCGAGGCCCCGGTGGCGGCTATGCTCTGAGCCGCGATGCTGCTGATATTTCTATCTCTGATGTGATTGCCGCTGTGGACGAGAGTGTCGATGCCACTAGCTGTGGTGGCGCGACGAGTTGCCAGGGGGATGTGCGCTGTTTAACCCACGATTTATGGACAGATCTGAGCCAGCAAATACAAAGCTTTCTAGGTGGAATTAGCTTGCAAGACTTAATGGACAAAAAAAATGTTCAAGAAGTATCTCTAAAGCGCGATGCAATTGTTATGCAGCGCATAGACAGCATGGCGGAACAGTAGATGAGTATTTATCTTGATAATAATGCCACTACGCCACTAGATCCTCGTGTTCTAGATGCCATGCTCCCGTATATGCAAGGTATTTACGGCAACCCTTCTAGTGTGCATCGCCATGGCCGCTTAGTCCGCGGCGCTATCGACACGGCTAGGCAGCAGGTGGCGGCCTTAGTGGAAGCGCACCCTAGTCAGGTTGTTTTCACCTCCTCTGGAACCGAGGCTAATAATCTTGCTTTGCGCGGTGTTGCAGGCAGCTGTGAGCCAGGTCAGTTATGGGTAAGTGCAGTTGAACACGCATCCCTGATGGATCCAGCGATGGCGTTGCAGCAACAGGGTTGGAAGGTGGCTACCCTGCGCGTTAGCGAACAGGGCGTTTTAGATATAGCCCGTGCACGTATTAAATTAGGTGCTGGGGAGGGCGTGAAAATGTTGTCGGTAATGCTAGCAAACAATGAGACTGGTGCTGCACAACCCGTGCGCGCCGTTGTTGAGTTGGCGCGGAGCCTGGATAAAGACATTGTCGTGCATACCGACGCCTCTCAGGCCGTGGGTAAGGTGTCGGTCGATTTCAATGCGCTTGGTACGAACCTGATGACACTATCTTCGCATAAGATATATGGCCCTTTAGGCGCTGGGGCATTAATTACCGATAAATCTGTGACCTTGCAGCCACAGGTTATGGGTGGCGGGCAAGAGGGCGGTTTGCGCTCTGGCACAGAAAATGTGGCTGCGATTGTTGGCTTTGGCAAAGCGGCAGAGTTAGCTTTGGCTGAAATGCAGCAACGCCAACAGCATTGCATGGCTCTGCGCCAGCGCCTAGAAAGTGGCCTTAAACAATACCCAGCAGTGACGATATTTGCTGAGCAGTCGGTACGTCTGCCAAACACGGTACAGTTTGGCATTGAGGGCTTTCACGGTGAAGCCACATTGATGAAGCTAGACTGCAGAGGCATAGCTGTTTCCAGTGGTTCTGCCTGCCATGCGGATAGGGTGGAGCCGAGCCATGTCTTGTTAGCCATGGGCGTGCCCCCCGAGCTGGCATTGACAGCAATACGCGCAAGTGTGGGTAAAGATACAACAGAAACCGAGGTTGATGCCTTGGTAAATGCGGTGGGCAATATAGTGAATAGCCCACTGGCAAGTGCAGCCTTAGCTGCCAATTTATAAATATATTTAACCATTAAAGTTTTAAAGCGAAGCGACGAAAAATGAGCGATTTAAAAGTACCACTATATTTTGATTATTCAGCGACCACGCCGGTTGACGAGCGTGTGGCAGCAAAGATGATGGAGTGCCTGACCAAAGATGGTAACTTCGGTAATCCTGCATCCCGTTCACACCCCTTTGGCTGGGCGTCAGAAGCTGCTGTTGAAGAAGCGCGTCAGCACGTAGCTGACTTAATTGGCGCCGACTCCCGTGAAGTTATTTGGACCTCGGGTGCCACGGAGTCTAACAATCTGGCGATTAAAGGTGCTGCGAACTTCTACTCGAAAAAAGGCAAGCACGTAGTTACTTTGAAGACAGAACACAAAGCGGTATTGGATGCCTGTCGTCAGCTAGAGCGTGAAGGCTTTGAGGTGACTTACCTTGAGCCAGAAGCGAATGGTTTACTGGATATCGAAAAATTTAAAGCTGCGCTGCGTGAAGACACCGTTGTTGCGTCAGTCATGCATGTGAATAACGAAATCGGCGTGATTCAAGATATAGCTGCTATCGGTCAAGTGTGCCGAGACAACAAAGTGATTTTTCATGTGGACGCAGCCCAAAGTACGGGCAGGGTAGAGATTGACTTGGCCAAGCTGCCAGTCGATTTGATGTCTTTTTCTGGCCACAAAACTTACGGCCCTAAGGGTATTGGCGCACTGTACGTCCAGCGTAAGCCACGTATTCGCTTGGAAGCGCAAATTCATGGTGGTGGTCACGAGCGCGGTCTGCGTTCAGGCACATTGCCTACTCACCAGATTGTCGGCATGGGCGAAGCTTTCCGCATTGCTAAAGAAGAAATGGCTGCTGAGAATATCCGTATTAAAGCACTGCGTGATCGCATGTGGGATGGCTTTAAAGATATGGAGGAGGTGTACCTGAACGGCGACCTTGATCAGCGTGTGGCTGGCAATTTAAATGTTAGCTTTAACTTTGTTGAAGGTGAGAGCTTGATTATGGCGTTGAAAGACTTGGCGGTCTCTTCGGGTTCAGCTTGTACTAGCGCCAGTCTAGAGCCTAGCTATGTGTTACGCGCGATTGGTCGCGATGATGAGTTGGCACACAGTTCTATTCGCTTCAGCTTTGGTCGTTATACCACTGAAGAGGAAGTTGATTATGCGGTGGACCTAATGCAGAAGGCGGTTGAAAAATTACGTGATTTGTCGCCACTTTGGGATATGTATAAAGATGGCGTAGACCTTAAGAGCGTGCAGTGGGCTGCCCACTAGCGATAGTTTTTAGTAATTAAACCCATATGGATTGTGGGGAATTGAATAGGCTAGGATGCGTTATAATTAGCAGTAAGTGATTGCCCTATACGATAGGGCTGGAGATGAGAAAATGGCATATAGCGAAAAAGTAATCGACCACTACGAAAACCCTCGCAACGTGGGCACGATGGACAAAGACGACAGCAACGTTGGTACTGGAATGGTAGGTGCTCCCGCTTGTGGAGATGTGATGAAGTTGCAGCTGCGCGTTGGTGATGACGGTGTTATCGAAGATGCAAAGTTTAAGACTTATGGCTGTGGTTCAGCGATTGCCTCTAGCTCTCTGGTAACAGAGTGGGTTAAAGGTAAAACACTAGACGAAGCAGCAACCATTAAAAATATGGATATTGCTGAAGAACTAGCATTGCCTCCGGTGAAGGTGCATTGCTCTGTGCTAGCAGAAGATGCTATTGCCGCTGCAATCGCTGACTTTAAATCTAAGCAGTAGTAGGAAGCGGTCATGGCAGTCTCAATGAGCGAAGTCGCTGCACAGCATGTGCAGCGTCAATTGCAAATGCGCGGTAAAGGCATTGGTATTCGTCTGGGTGTTAAAACCACAGGCTGTTCAGGCATGGCTTACGTGCTTGAATTTGTCGATGCGGCGGAAGAGTCTGACCATGTTTTTGAAAGCCACGGCTTGACCATTGTGGTCACACCGAAAAGCTTCTCTTATCTAGATGGCACGGTACTCGACTTCGGTAAAGAAGGCCTAAACGAAGGCTTTAAATTCACCAATCCTAACGTCAAAGACGAATGTGGTTGTGGTGAGAGCTTTAATATTTAATTGCTGGCCGCCTTTATGAGCGGCCTTTTAATATGTCATTCGATTTCAAACAAAACTACTTTGAGCTTTTCTCCCTGCCATTTCAATTTGAAGTGGATACGGCAGCTCTGTCTGAAAAATACCGTGAGCTGCAACAGGTGCTACACCCCGACCGCTATGCGGATAAGGGTGAGCAAGAACAGCGCATGGCGGTGCAAGCTTCATCGCATTTGAATATGGCCAAGGACGCGTTGCAGCATCCGCTGTCCCGTGCAACTTATATTTTGTCCCTACAGGGTATCGATCTGCTCAGTGAAACCGATACCAAGATGGATCACGGCTTTTTGTTTAAGCAAATGGAGTGGCGCGAGTCACTGGAAGAGCTTAAGTTGGACGATAGCGCTTGGGATGTATTGGATAGCCTTACTGACGAAGTACAAAAAGAGCGCCGCAGCAACCTATCCGCATTGAGTGAATTAATCGCCAGTGAAGATTGGGTTGCGGCGCGGGATAAGGTACGGCAGTTACAGTTTATCGAAAAGATGCTGTCTGAAATTTCAGAAAAAGAAGCGGCAATAGAGGATTAACGTAGGAGCCCTTTCCAAGGGCGATTTGAATTTAATTCGCCCTTGCAAAGGGCTCCTACAAAAGTAGATAAAAGAATGGCATTTTTACAAATATCAGAACCGGGTATGTCCGCCGCGCCACACGAGCATCGTTTGGCCGTGGGTATTGATTTAGGCACTACTAACTCCCTAGTTGCCAGTGTGCGTAGTGCAGAGCCTGTGATTTTAAAAGACGAGCAGGGCGACGGCATCGTACCTTCTGCTGTGCGTTATACTGCTAACGATGTGGTTGTTGGTGCTGAGGCCAAAGCGGCAGCGGTAGAGGATACGCAAAACACCTTGACCTCGGTGAAGCGGTTTATGGGTCGTGGCTTGGATGACATCCAAGCTAAAGACTCTAGCCTGTCTAAGCATATTCGCTTTAACCCAGAGCAGGTCTCTGTACCTCGTATCGTCACCGATCACGGTGAAGTGAGCGCGGTGGAAGTGAGTGCGGAAATTTTAAAAACTTTGAAACAACGTGGCGAGCTGAGTTTGGGTGGCGACTTAGTCGGCGCGGTGATTACTGTCCCCGCTTATTTTGACGATGCTCAGCGCCAAGCGACGAAGGATGCGGCAAAGCTGGCGGACCTAAAAGTATTGCGCTTGCTGAACGAGCCGACGGCGGCGGCAGTGGCCTACGGTCTTGATCAAAAAGCTGAAGGCGTGACCGTTGTATACGACCTCGGTGGCGGTACTTTTGATATCTCTATCCTGCGCTTGAACAAGGGCGTGTTTGAGGTGATGTCGACTGCGGGTGATACTGCATTGGGCGGTGATGACTTTGATGACGTGATTGCTGCTTGGATCAAGCAACAAGCCAGTATCGAAACTAAGCTATCCGCATCCGATGATCGCGCTTTGCTAGAGCTAGCCTGTCAGGCGAAGCAAGACCTCAGCAATGCGGATAGCCTAGAATTGAGCTTCTTATGGGCTGGTGGCCAGTGGTCCGGCGAGCTAAGTCGCGAACAGCTTAATGAAATACTATTACCCTTAGTTAAGAAAACCCTAGCCCCCTGTCGTCGTGCATTGCGCGATGCGGGCATTGCTAAAGATGAAGTCGCCGAAGTGGTGATGGTTGGCGGCTCAACCCGAGTGCCCTTGGTACGCGAACAAATCAGCAACTTCTTTGGGCGCGAAGTACTTACTTCGATTAACCCCGATGAAGTCGTGGCGATTGGTGCGGCGACTCAAGCAGACGTTTTGGCGGGTAATAAGCCGGACTCTGATTTGCTGTTGTTAGATGTGTTACCACTCTCCCTGGGTTTGGAAACCATGGGTGGTTTGGCCGAGAAGGTCATTAACCGCAATACCACCATTCCTGTGGCCAAGGCGCAGGAATTTACTACCTATAAAGACGCGCAAACCGCGATGGCTATTCACGTGGTGCAAGGTGAGCGCGAACTGGTAGATGACTGCCGTTCACTCGCGCGCTTTGAATTGCGTGGTATTCCGCCGATGGTGGCAGGCGCTGCACGTATACGCGTGAGCTTTCAGGTTGATGCGGATGGCCTGCTAGAGGTGTCTGCAGAAGAAATAACCAGCGGCGTGCGCGCAGAAATTCAGGTTAAGCCCTCCTATGGCTTGGGCGATGATGAAATTGCCAATATGCTGCGCGACTCCATGGATAAGGCGGGTGAAGATATGTTGATGCGCCGCCTGCGTGAAGAGCAGGTCGAAGCGGCGCGGGTGCTAGAGGCGATTGATTCTGCCATGGCAGAAGATGGCGACGAGCTATTATCCGCTGAAGAAAAGCAGGCTATTTTAGATTTACGCACGCAATTAGAAAACGCCCGCACGGGTGACGATGTCGCTGCTATAAAGCAGGCCATCGAAGCCTTGGAAAAAGGCAGTAGTGAATACGTGGCACGCCGCATGAATTTGAGCGTAACCAAAGTAATGGCGGGTAAAAACGTCGACGAAATTAAATTAAGAGATAAGAAAAATGCCTAAGCTAGTTTTTCTACCCCACGCAGAAATTTGCCCTGAAGGTGCCGTCATCGAAGCAGAGCAGGGCGTGAGCATTTGCCGTGCAGCTTTAAAGGGTGGCCTACATATCGAACACGCCTGTGAAATGTCACTGGCTTGCACTACCTGCCATGTCCATGTGCGTGAAGGCTTTGACAGTATTGAAGAGTCCTCTGAGTTAGAAGATGATTATTTGGATAAGGCTTGGGGCTTAGACCCTGATTCGCGTTTGAGCTGTCAGGCGATTGTTGGGGAAGAAGACTTGGTTGTTGAAATTCCTAAGTACACCATTAATATGGTTTCAGAAGCACCACACTAGGAGAATGACATGAGCTTAAAATGGACAGATACCCTCGACATTGCTATCGAGCTAGACGAGGCGCATCCTGATATTGATCCTTTAACGGTACGCTTTACTGATTTGATTCAGTGGGTGATGGCGCTGGAGGGTTTTGATGATGTGGAAGAGCATTGTGGAGAGCGGATATTAGAAGCGATTCAGATGGCTTGGATTGAGGAGAAGGATTAGG
>CAZBWS010000043.1:18485-21220 GCA_964495705.1 uncultured Gammaproteobacteria bacterium | reverse complement strand
CAACGAGCGAGGAGTTGGCTAGGGTGCTGTTGCAGGCGGGGGCTAAGAGTGTTTCTGTTTTGGTGTTGGCTAGGACGAGCTAGGTGATATTTTCATCTTATCCGCATAGACTTTTACTTAGTTAAAAAATACGAGGTCAATAGCTAGAGATAGCGGAATAAATGGAAGGAAAAAAGCACAGTAGATAAACCAAGCGTCATTTTGGAAGCCTGTTTTGATTACAGACTCTGAGGGCAGCAAAGGGTTGTAATAGATGATGAAATTTTCATCAGTTTTAACTTCCTGAATAAAACTCTCAATTTTATCTTTGTCACTAAACTGGTTTCCTCCGAGAGAGTACTGTTTGCACTTGTAGCTTCTTTTATCAATATAGTATTCGTACTCAACGTGAAGTAAGTATTTCCAGCTACTATTAGGTCCGCCACTACGAACAGGTGAATAAGCAGCGCTATGAAGAAGAGCGTCTGTAGACGGCCAGGATTTGGAGTGATTTACATACTTTATAAAAAGCGCAATATTCCAACAAATCCCAACAGCCGCTATAAATGCAGATGTTAGGGAAATCAGTTTCAGTGTGAAAGAGTCTAGCACCAGTCCAAGTGCCCCGAGAGTAGCGAACGATAAGAGCGAGTAGTTGACCAGCTTCTCTAGTTGTCCTTTTGGGGGAAGTATTACTTGGAAGTTAAGCATGCTTTTAATTATTACTCTGCTAACGTCAAGTAATGCACCACAATCCCAACAAGCACCACCAGCCCCACATAGTTATTATTCAAAAACGCTCGAATACACTCAGCTGGCTTGCGTGTGCTGATCAAGTTGAACTGATGCACCATCAATACCGCCGCCGCAATCATACCCACATGGAAGTATTGGCCCAGTGCCCAGCGCTCGCCGACAAAGTACAGGCCGAGCAGGAACATGCCGTGCAGACTCATGGTGATCAGCACGTCACCTTCACCAAATAATATTGCCGTCGACTTCACGCCGATTTTTAAATCTTCTTCGCGATCGGCCATGGCATACATGGTGTCGTAGGCGACGGTCCAGACGAGGTTGGCGGTGAATAGTAGCCACGCGATGCTGGGTACTTTTTCGGTTTGTGCGGCAAAGGCCATGGGAATCGCCATGGAGAAGGCGGCACCGAGTATGACTTGTGGCATAAAGGTGAAGCGTTTCATAAAGGGATAGATCGCCGCCAGCGCTGCAGCGCCGAAGGAGTAGTAGATAGTGAGCTTGTTGGTGAACAGCACCAAACCAAAGGCGATGGCGACCAGTAGGGCGAAAATCGCTAGGGCATCTTTGGGGGATACCATGCCACTGGCGATCGGGCGATTCTGCGTGCGAGCCACATGGGGGTCGATCTTGCGGTCGGCATAGTCATTGATGGCGCAGCCTGCGGAGCGCATCAGCACCACGCCTGCGATAAAAATGCCGAGCACTTTTAAATCGGGTACTCCTTCGGCGGCAATCCATAGTGCCCATAGGGTTGGCCACAGTAAGAGTAATATGCCAATGGGGCGATCTAGGCGGATCAAATAGGCGTATTGCTGTAGGCGTTGTTTGATCGGGAGCTGGTGTGGGGCTTTATCAATCGACATGATTGGAACTAACCATTTTCATTTTGTTCGGAGTAAGGGCATTATCCTAACAAGAATTTAATACGAGGTCTGTTCTAAAGCAGACTGACATCTCAACTTAAGGTTGAGGTGAAATAAATAAAAAAGGCAAAACAATGACGACACACTACGACATTATTTCTATCGGCGGCGGCTCTGGCGGCATTGCTACGGCTAATCGCGCAGCACAATACGGCGCCAAGGCGGCTGTGGTGGAAGTAGGTAAGCTGGGTGGCACCTGTGTGAACGTGGGCTGTGTGCCTAAAAAAGTCATGTGGTATGCGGCGCATCATGCCGAGGCGATTAAGGAAGCTCGTGACTATGGTTTTGATGTGCAGCAAAACGGTTTTGACTGGACGGCGCTGTTCGAGAAGCGTTCAGCCTATATTACTCGCCTAAACGGCCTGTATGAAAAGGGCCTGAATAATAATGGCGTGGAGTACATCGAAGGCTATGCCAAATTTGTAGATGCAAAAACCATTGAAGTAGCAGGCCAGCAATACACCGCCGACCGCTTTGTCATTGCCACGGGTGGCCAGCCAATAGTGCCGAATATACCCGGTGCGGAATTGGGAATTACTTCAGACGGCTTCTTTGAGCTAACCGAGCAGCCCAAGAAGGCGGTGGTGATTGGTGCAGGTTATATCGCGGTTGAATTGGCAGGTGTGCTGAATGCCCTGGGCACAGACACGAGTTTGGTGGTGCGCAAGCACAAGCCACTGCGCGCCTTTGATGATGACATCACTGATGCATTGGTGGGGGAGCTGAAAAGCACCGGTGTGGATTTAATAGACCACGCTAATGTGCAGGGCGTTGCCGATGCAGGTAGTGGCTTGAAAACAATCACCTTAGATAACGGTACGGTCATCGAAAATGTTGATTGCTTGTTATGGGCAATTGGTCGTCGCGCTAATACTGACGGGCTCGACTTAGACGCAGCGGGCGTTACGGTATTAGCCAATGCCGAAGTGCCCAGCAATGAGTGGGAAGAAACCAATGTGCCGGGCATCTATTCCATTGGAGATATCAACGGAAAAGCCGCCTTAACGCCGGTTGCGATTGCTGCGGGTCGCCGCCTAGCCGACCGTGCTTTTAATGGCATGAGTGATCGCAAGCTAG
>CAZBWS010000043.1:2895-18385 GCA_964495705.1 uncultured Gammaproteobacteria bacterium | reverse complement strand
GCGGGTCGCCGCCTAGCCGACCGTGCTTTTAATGGCATGAGTGATCGCAAGCTAGACTACAGTGTGATTCCTACGGTGATATTTACTCACCCACCCATTGGTACGATAGGGCCGTCGGAAGCACAGGCACGCGAACAGTTTGGTGACGACAATATTAAAGTCTACAAGAGCAGCTTTGCGCCCATGAGCCATGCCTTTAATGAGCATAAGCCCGCCACCGTAGTGAAGTTGATAGTGCAGGGTGAAGATGAAAAAGTCGTCGGTGTGCACGCTATTGGCCCGGGTGTCGATGAGATGATGCAGGGTTTTGGTGTTGCTATTTCTATGGGGGCGACGAAGGCTCAGTTTGACAATACTATTGCAATACACCCGACTCTGTCCGAAGAATTGGTGACACTTAGGTAAGCGACAAGCACGCGCTATTCACGCCGCAAGCATTCATTGCGGCGCATGCGCTTAGCTGCTGACGTTCAAAGCAAAGCTGATAACCATTGGGTCATTGGCTTTTTTTATGCCAGTCGCAATAATGCACGTTATAAATAATGATTGGCATGACGCCAAGGGATTGCTCCGATGAGCCCAGCAAAAATGAAAAAAAACCACCCCCTGTACTTAGAGCCTGTACCCAGCAAGGTAGCCCAGCTGCACGCTATTTATAAGGGTTTGGGTTTATACCATCGCCACAAAGTGGAGGGCGGTGAAAACATCCCGAGTGAAGGTCGTGCACTATTAGTCTTTAACCACAGCTTTATTACTTACGATATGTCTATCTTGGTGGCCAAGATTCGCAGCCTAACGGGTCGAACGGTGATGGGCTTGGGTGATGATTTCTGGTTTAAAATGCCCTACATTCGTGATTTTTTAGCCCAGTCTGGCACGGTTAAAGCTTGCCCAGAAGCGGCGGAAAAACTACTTGAAAATGAACATATGGTATTGGTCGCCCCAGGCGGCATGCGCGAGGCACTGAAGCCTTCAACACAGCGCAACCAGTTACACTGGGATAATCGTAAAGGCTTTGTGCGTCTAGCGATCAAAATGCAGTCGCCGATTATCTTGTGCGCCTGCCCAGCAGCGGATGATATGTACACCGTTTATGAAAATGCACTGACAAAATTTTTCTACAAGCGTGCGAAGCGTCCAGTAGCCTTTGCGCGCGGCCTCGGCTTAAGTTTGATTCCGCGCCCAGTGCAACTGACGCACTATGTTAGTCAGCCACAGCAGCCTCCTGTGGTTGATGTAGATAATGAGCAGGCCTTTGCTGCAGCCGTGGACCAATGGCATAGTGAGTTAACTGCCAAGATGCAAAAGATGTTACTCGATAACGATAAATAACTTCCCGCTTTAATCTTCACTGTGTAATCTGTAGCTCTTACATTGCACAGTGAAGCTTATGTCTATTCGCAGTTTTGAAAATCATCAACCGCAGCTCGCTGCCCATGCTTGGGTGGACGATAGCGCCGTCGTCATTGGCGATGTTGTGCTGAGTGAGTATGTCAGCGTCTGGCCGCAGGCCGTTATTCGAGGTGATGTACAGCATATCCGCATAGGGCCAAACAGCAATGTGCAGGATGGGGCTGTATTACACGTCAGTCACGACGGCCCCTTTAAACCAGGTGGTGCCGCATTAATAGTAGGTGAAAATGTCACTATAGGGCATAACGCAATGTTGCATGGCTGTACCATCGGCGATAATTGCCTGATCGGTATGGCTGCTACGGTCATGGACGATGTGGTCATTGAGGATGACGTCATGTTAGCCGCGGGTGCTCTGGTGACACCGGGTAAAACACTCATCAGCGGCTTTCTCTATGCAGGTAGTCCCGCCAAACAAGTACGTGCTTTATCTTATAAAGAAAAAGAGTTTATCGCCTATTCGGCACAGCACTATGTGCGGCTTAAGGACAGGCACATCAATAACAGTAAGGAAATGGAGAGGTAGTATATGCAGAATGATTTAGTAATACGCGCAGCACAAGCCGAGGATGCGGATAAGGTAGTGGAGCTGATTTACAGCTCCGCGCCAGAACTATTTCCCTATATGTTCGATACATCGCAGCACACAGTGAAAGATTTTATTCGCCATGAGTTTATTCAAGGTGGTGGCTTTATGGGGCACCGCATACATATGGTGGCGACTAAGGGTGAAGATATATTAGGCATTGGTGCTTTTTATAGCGGGGCCTGGTATCACAAGCTTAGTCTGCAGACGGTGGGCAATATTTTTCGTTTCTATGGTCTGTGGGCGGGCTTTAAAGTGCTTCTGCGCGCTAACCATTCCGCTAGTGTGATGGCAAAGCCGAAGAAGTCACAGCTTTATATTGCGGATTTGGGCGTGGCTGAAAACAGTAGAGGGCTGGGTGTTGGCAGTGCGTTAATAGAGCATCACACGCAGAGCGTTAAAAACCGAGGTATTACCGAGTTGGTGCTAGATGTTGCTCTGATTAACCCCCGTGCTGAAGCATTGTATCAGCGCCTGGGCTTTGCAGTAGTTAGTGAAAAAGAATTTAAAGGCGGCGAGGGGGCAGAACTAGTACCCGGTACGCGCCGTATGATTCGAAGTTTATAAAATAGATAAATAAAAACAGATAAATCACATGTTTAAAGAATACTCCCAGTACGATGCTCTAGGTTTAGCCGAATTGGTTAAAAAAGGTGAGGTCACTGCGGTTGAACTACTGGTGGCCGCCTGTGCAAAAGCGGATGAAGTAAACCCAGAGATCAATGCCATTATCCATCGCTTTGATGAGCGCGCGCTGGCGAATGCGGATGGTTTACCCGACGGCCCTTTTCAAGGCGTGCCTTTTTTATTGAAGGATTTATTAGCCGCTTTTGCGGGTGAGCCGATTACGATGGGCTCGCGGGGTATTAATTATGTACCTAATTATGACAGCGAGTTGGTTAAACGCTTTAAGGCCAGTGGAGTGAATACCTTTGGTAAAACTAATACGCCAGAGTTTGGCTTAATGATCACCACTGAACCCAAGGCTCATGGCCCGACACATAATCCGCATAAGCAGGGCTATAGCTCGGGTGGCTCATCCGGAGGCAGTGCAGCGGCGGTGGCAGCAGGTATTGTACCGATGGCGGGGGGCGGTGATGGGGGCGGATCTATTCGCTTTCCCGCTAGCTGGTGCGGTGTGTTTGGCCTGAAACCTTCACGCGGGCGCAACCCCATGGGGCCGGATTCTGGCGAGGGTTGGGAGGGTGCTATTGGCGAACATGTGCTGACCAAATCCGTGCGTGATAGTGCAGCAATGTTAGATGCCACCGCAGGCCACGAAGTGGGCGCGCCCTATAACATCCAGCAGCAATCAGATTCTTTTTTAGAGCATGCGTTGAAAGACCCTAAGCCCCTGCGTATTGCGCTAGCGAGAACGCCATTGGTTGTCGATACTGAGGTTGACCCAGAGGTCATGGCCGCACTAGATAAGACTGCTAAGCAGTTGGAGGCTCTCGGTCATACGGTAGTAGAAGCTGAGCCTAAAATTGATATATCTACCTTTTGGTATGATTTTTTTGTGGTGGTTTGTGGCCACACGGCGAGCTTGGCGGACTACTACGAAAAGGTATTTGGTTATGAAACAGTGCATCAGTTTGAGCCGTCTACAAAAAACATGACTATGCTGGGGCGCTCGTTAAGTGCCGCCAATTTTGTCAATGCTAAGCTTGGCTGGCACAAGGCGCAGTTATCCATGGGACGCTTTTTAGAAGAGTACGATGTGATGTTATGCCCCACTGTACCAACAACGGCGGTAGAGCATGGCGTGTTGCCACCTAGCCGCTTAGAAGAGCTAGCTATGCTGGCGAGCTACCGCATTAATATAGGTAAGTCTTTGTTTGACTACGGGCTGGTAAAGAAGATGGCGCATCCAGTGCTGTCGAAAATGGCCTTTACTATATTAGGTAATGTGACCGGCCTGCCTGGTATGTCTGTGCCTCTGCATATGAGCGAAGATGGTCTGCCGATCGGTATGCAGTTCACTGGGCGTATGTGCGATGAGCAGACATTGTTCTCGTTGGCGGGGCAGTTGGAGAGGGAAGGGTTGTTTACCCAATAGATATGATCGAACCCCTAGTAATCCTCCTCGCCTTCGTCGCTGGCCTTGGCTTTCGCAAGTTAGGCCTGCCCCCCTTGCTGGGCTATCTACTCGCGGGCTTTCTCGCCTATGGACTAGGCCTGGGCTCAGGGGAAGCGATGGCCCCTTTGGCAGATCTAGGTATATTACTTTTACTTTTTACCATTGGCCTGAAGTTAAATATTCAAGAGCTAGCCGCTCCACAAGTTTGGGCGGTAGCCAGCTTGCAGATGCTGGTATTTATTCCTCTATTAGCCTTGTGTTTAAGTGGCCTCATGTACTTACTACCTAGCTTGGCTGTGGGTGATAGTAATAGCTTGTGGGTTTTGGCCTTTGCACTGTCTTTTTCTAGTACTGTTTTTGCAGTGAAAATTTTTGATGAACGCGGTGAGGGGAATTCCTTTCATGCGTCCATTGCCATAGGTATTTTGGTTGTGCAGGACATTATCGCGGTGGTGTATTTAGTGCTGACGTCAGATAAAGCTCCTAGCCCCTATGCCTTTGCTCTTTTACTGTTGCCGCTGCTACGTCCTGCTTTGTTATGGCTGGCGCGCTGGGCAGGGCATGGTGAATTGTTAATTTTGTTTGGTCTGTGTGTGGCGGTTGGCACGGGTGCATTGTTTGAGTCTTTGCACTTGAAAGCAGGCTTGGGAGCCTTAGTCGCGGGCATATTATTAGCCAATAGTGATAAAAGTGCTGAGTTATATAAAAGCCTGCTTAACTTTAAAGATATCTTTTTGATAGGTTTCTTTTTGCAAATTGGCTACAGCGGTTTGCCCTCGATAGACATGTTGCTTATGGCACTGGCTTTGTGTGGTGTGTTGCTATTGCGCCCGTTAATTTACTTTGCGTTGTTAGTGCTGTTTAAGCTGAGAGCGCGTACTGCACTATTAACAGGTTTTTCTTTGTTTAATTACAGTGAATTTGGCCTTATCGTTACGGTATTGGCGGTACAGGCTGGAGTATTAGAAATGGAATGGTTGACTGCGCTGGCACTAGCGATGTCTATTTCCTTTTTTATTGCGGTACCCTTTAATAGCAAAGCTCATGATGTATATGGGCGATTTGCTGATATATGGCATCGCTTTGAGCGACGTGAGCGACTGCTTAAAGAAAAGCCTATTGTGCTTGGTGAAGCAAAAATTTTAATTTTGGGTATGGGGCGTATAGGCACGGGTGCTTACCACTACCTAAATGATCTTTATACGGGTGCAGTAGTCGGGGTGGATGAGAACCATAAAAAGCAACGGTTGCAAGCTGTTAAGGGTTTAAATTGTATACAGGGCGATGCCAGTGACTACGATTTTTGGCAGCAAGCAGATTTAGATAAACGGGCGCTTATACTGATCTGCCTGACTAACCATGCAGAAAATGTAGCGGTAGTCGAACAGCTTAAAAAACAAGGTTATAAGGGGCATATGGCCGTGGTATCTCGCTTCCCAGACGAAGAAAGGCAGCTGTTAAAAATGGGTTGTATTGCTTTTAATTTATACGCTGAGGCGGGGCATGGTTTTGCAGAACATATTATGGAGCAGATGGACATGGCAGAGCCGCGATTAGAAGGTGAGCTTGAACAGCCATAAATTAAAAAATGTGATCTACTTCACAAAAAATAAATAAATTCCCTGCGCTGTTCAGCTTGGGTTCAGCTTCACCCTCGTAAACTGGCTTCACAGTCAATAAACCCAATACGAGGAACAAGACAATGAATAAGATGACATTAACTGCTGCCGCCATTTTAACTGCTCTAGCTACTAGTGCAGGTGCCAGTCAAAATAGCTTTCGAGATCGAGCACAAGTGACTAATGTACACGAGGTTGTGAAAACCTATGAAAATCGTACGCCGCGTCAAAGTTGTTATACCGAGCAAGTGGCTTACCAAGAGCCTGTAGCACGAGGGCGCAAGTCACATACAGGCACTATACTGGGTGCTGTTATTGGTGGAGCATTAGGTAATGAACTAGGCCATCGCAAGCGCAACAAGCAAGCTGGTACTGCAATTGGTGCCATATTAGGTGGTTCGATTGGTCGTGACATAAGCCATAAACCACAAAAATATGTGACGCGCTATCGCGATGAACAGCGCTGTAATACGACGACTGAGATTAGTTACGATGAACGCGTGGTGGGATATGATGTAACCTATCGTTATAACGGCCAAAGTTATACCACTCGTATGCAGCGTGAGCCAGGCCATAGTATTAAAGTGAAAGTTGCGGTTACGCCAGTAAATTAAGAGAAAGTTAACGTGAAAAAAATTGTCGCAAAGCCATACTTATTGTTGATTCTCGTGTTGTCGATTATATCGAATAGCGGCTTTGCGGCAGATACTCTATTGTCTAAACAAGCCATTATTGAGAAAGCGCAATCCCATGTGCAGGGTCGAGTACTGGCTGCAGACTTACAGAGGAGTAAGCCGCCGCGTTATAAAGTGAAAATATTGCGTGCTGATGGCCGACTTAAGGTTTTACATATGAATGCTAAAACGGGCAGCTTGATAAGAGCGAGAAAAAAATAGTGCGATTATTAGTGGTTGAGGACGAGGCTCTTTTATGTGAGCAACTTGTCTCTTCTCTAACGAAAGTAGCTTATGCTGTTGATGCTGCCGAAGACGGAGAAGAGGGTTTATTTAAAGCGCAAGAATACGATTATGATTTAGCGATTATAGACTTGGGCCTACCGAAAATTGATGGAATAAGTCTAGTTAAAAAAATTCGCGAGCAAGGCCTTATATTTCCTATTTTAGTTCTTACGGCCCGTGGCGACTGGCAGGATAAAGTGGAAGGTTTAGAGGCTGGGGCAGATGATTATCTGACCAAGCCCTTTGTGCAAGAAGAGTTACATGCGCGCTTGAATGCATTGTTGCGCAGGTCTGCAGGGCAAGCTAGTTCGCTGATGAGTTTTGGGCCGATCAGCCTCGACAGTAATGCGAAAACCGTTAGCCTGAATGCGGATATACTGGATCTCACTAGTTTTGAGTATAAGACCTTAGAATATCTTATGTTACATGCAGGTAAGGTTATTTCTAAAACTGAGCTGGTTGAACATATATATGACCAAGACTTTGATCGAGATAGTAATGTGATTGAAGTTTTTGTTGGGAGGTTGCGCAAAAAATTAGATCCAGGTAATAGTTTGAAACCTATCGGTACGGTGCGTGGACAAGGTTATCGTTTTGATCTGTAAGGAAGATAGCGAATGAAGCTGTTTGGCTCCTTGTCTTCTCGCCTATTAATTACTGCGGGCTTGTTAATATCGTTTTTTATGTTGTTAACGGCAGGGGCTTTAAACGAAGCTTTTAAAAAGAGCTTGCTGACGGCAGAACAGGAGAGTCTACGCACACAAGTATATCTATTACTCGGTGTCGCAGAAGTGGATGTTAGTGGCTTGGCCATGCCGGTGTTTATTTCTGAGCCGCGTTTCAATCAAGTACAATCTGGCTTGTACGCCACGGTTAAAACGCAAAATGAGATTGTTTGGCAATCACTTTCTAGTCAATCTCTAAAAACAGATTTTCTCAATGCACTACCGGCGGTGAAAAAAACGGGTAATGAGCAATTTTTGCTATTGGATGAGTACTTTTTATATAACTACCAAGTCATCTGGGAAGAAGGTGACTTAGAGCAAGTTTTTCAAGTCAGTGTACTGCACGAACAAGCAGGGCTATGGGTTGCATTGGCACAATATCAAAAAACCTTATTACGTTGGTTAGGCGTGGCTACTTTAGCCCTGCTGATATTGCTTTTGCTATTGCTGCGTTGGGGTCTATTGCCATTGCACTATTTAGCAGAAGATTTAAAGGCGATAGAGCATGGCAAAAAATCTGCTTTGACGGGAGACTACCCGAAAGAGTTACAAGCTATTACCGCAAACCTAAATGAGTTATTGCAGCATGAGTCGGAGCAACGTCAGCGTTACAGTAATACATTAGGCGATTTGGCACATAGTCTAAAGACACCACTGGCGGTTATTCAATGTGAGCTTGCACAGCATGAAAACACTATCATCGAAGAGCAGTCCTTGCGCATGCAAGATATTGTTACGCATCAATTGAGCCGTGCAGTGCGGCGACAGTCAACGGTTAATGCCAGTGCTATTCTTGTGGCACCCTGTGTACAACGTCTTGTTGTTGCACTGCAAAAAGTATATGTCAGTAAGTCGGTTAATGTAGAACAGTTTTTGAATGTGGGTACACTGCTGAAGGTGGATGAACGAGACTTAATGGAAATTTTAGGCAACGTTCTTGATAACGCTTTTAAGTATACGCATAAGCATATCCGTATTCGTGTAGGTAAACAGCAGGGCTATGTGTTTATTACTATTGATGATGATGGCAAGGGTATTCCAGAAGATCAGCTAGCACATATTTTTCAGAGAGGTCAGCGAATCGATACTCATGAGGCGGGACAAGGAATAGGCCTAGCGGTAGTGCAAGATATCGTCGAGAGTTATGGTGGTCAAGTAATAGGGGAGAAGTCTGAATGGGCCGGCTTGTCTTTGCAGATCACATTGCCGGCCTAAAGGTTGGCTGACAATAATGTTTTAATTTCATGGATAATTCTCTCAAACCAATTTGCAGGGGGCTCGATCTGAGCCACGTCTTTTTCTAGGTCTAAAAAACCTGCTGGTATGTCGGATACTTCAGATAAACCACCGGAAATATCGGCTTGCACAAACTCACCTTTATTGAGGTTTACACTGCCTGAGCTTGTATTGGTCGCGACCCCTCCATCAATGACCGCGAGTGAGCTGCCCGTATATTCACCGCAGCTGTCGCCTTCACAGTGTCGAGCAACATAATCTGTGCCACGTATACCGATGGATATAACAGGTGTGCGAACATCAAATTTCTTAGGTGCTAACTTACCTATTAAGCCCGTTGTGGCACGCATGACGCCGTGATAAAAACGGGTGAGGGTAAGACTATTTTCAGGTGTTTTGGCCGAGTATTTATATTCTTCAAAAGATAGTTTTGAGTTGGCACCTAACTCAAATTTTGCGGCGTCCACCATAGTAATGTTGGCAAGACTGTTGTCTGAAGATATGAGTGTATCTCCTTCGAAGACAACGGCGCTTTTAACGATTTTTCGGTCACCGCCCAGCTTAGATCGTATGTTTACATGCCCCTTGGCCATATTTATTTCGGCGATACGAATTAAATTATCAAATTCTGCAGTAATCACCGGTTTGGGCACTGGCCTAGGCAGTGCTTTAATATCATCGGGATGTGAGGGCAGGGTTAATACAGAGCCAGGTCGAATGAGGTCAATCTCTCCCCAAATAAATTTAGATTTATTCAGCTTCATT
Source organism: uncultured Gammaproteobacteria bacterium (assembly GCA_964495705.1). Taxonomy (GTDB): domain Bacteria; phylum Pseudomonadota; class Gammaproteobacteria; order HTCC5015; family HTCC5015; genus CAZBWS01. The sequence continues at coordinate 9,002 of CAZBWS010000043.1, read as the reverse complement.
ACACCATCAAGCCAGTGTTGCTGCTGCTGGCTGGTTTCCATAGGGTATTTGTTGGCGGTTAAAATACTTATTACACTGTCGCCTTGCTTTACGTGGTGTTCACGGGCAGCCCAGATTTGATTGCTAAATAAAATAGCGGAGAGTATTAAATAATGAGTTATTTTCATAGTGAGCCTTTTTATAGCACTTTATCAGGGCATGTGATTTGCTGGCGTTAACAATTGTGAATTCCTGCTACTTAATACTACTTAACACCACAAATTTTTTATCGCTGGCTACGGTTGTACAGTTGCCAAACAACTTCTTCATTTTCACGTGATAAGCCATATGTCGATTGCCAACTAACCAGAACGTACCGCCTTTAACGAGTGCTGAGTAACCCTGCTTTAGCATCGCCCAAGCAATTTGGTCGCCAATAGTATGTTGTTGATGAAAAGGCGGGTTACAGATGATGAGGTCTGGGGACTCTATTTGAGCCTGGTTTAGACTATCACTGGTATGAAAGAAAGCCATTTTTTCGGGGTGTGCTACCTGATAGTTTGTCTGTGCCGAGGCAATTGCCATATAAGACTCATCAACAAAGTGTACTTGTGCTTCAGGTAATTGCCGCTGAGCCAAAATACCTAATACGCCATTCCCGCAGCCTAGGTCGATAACTTTGCAAGCGGCCGGCAATTGCTTAAATTGTTGCAACATAAAGCGCGCACCAATATCTAACTTCTCCTTAGAGAATACATTGGCATGATTGCTAAGTTGCAGTTGGATATCTTTTTCGAAGTAGCTATACGGATAGGTTGAAGCCGCTATTTTCTTATTCGTGTCGAGCTGACTAAAAATTAGGCGCGCCTTTTTTTTCGCCAAAGAGGTGTGCGTGGACCCAAGAATATCTTCAAATAGTTGAATGGCTGAGCCAGGTAGATGCTTGATCATTGCCCCTGCAATAATAAGGCTGTCGGGCTTGAGCCGGGGGCGCAGCTGTTTTAATTGCTCTTCTAATAGGGCTAAGGTTTTTGGCACTTTGAGCAAGACGATATCTATATCACCTTGTGGTTTTTTAGTGCTGGGAACGGCTATAGGCTTTACAGAAGCTGTAAAGCCATTGAGCTTAAAATTATGCAGCAGTGCTAAGTGAGCAATGTAGGAATCTGACCAGCTCTGAATATCGTAGCCCTGTAGTGCACAGGCGAGAGCTGCAAAATTGTCATTGACGAGTAAAATTTTACTATTGGCTAGCGGCACGTCTTGTTCGTTTAGCTGGTTTAGTAATAGCTCGTCGGCTGCATCCCATGCACGTAAGGTGTCATTGCGAATTAAAGGTATGCGCTCTAGTTGTATGTCGCCAAAGGCAGAATTGAAGGTTTCCACAGGGAGCTCAGATAACAGAAAGGCCTATTGTACAACGAATCTAAACAGCTTATGCGTAGAAGGTTTTATTGCATACTTTGCACTGATAATGATGTTTCTTGTGTAAGATTTTTTGCACAACATTACGGTGTATACGTTTAACTTTGTCAGATTTGCAGTGTGAGCACTTGATATCCAAGTCATAAAAATTATGTAATATTGCCATGCCCGCTGATACCGTATAGCCCAGGCTGATTGAACAATTCTCACATAAAACCTTATGGAGTACTATCTGGCTCAGACAATAATTCAGAAATAGCCCGTTCAATTTTTTTAGCTCGGCTGTCGCCTTGGTGCGTTTCCCCAATAAATAGATGGCGAATTTTCCCTTGTTTATCAATTAGGTAATACGCAGGCCAATACTGATTGTTCAGGGCATTCCAGTAGGCAAAGTCATTGTCGAGCATAATGGGGTGGTGCAGCTTAAACTCTTTTGCTTTAGCCACGACATTATCGTAATTTCTTTCATGCTCAAATTCTGGGGTATGAATGCCTATGACTTGCAGTCCCTTGTCTTGATATTTCTCCTCTAAACTATTTAGCCAAGGGAAGCTGCGATAGCAATTCCAGCAGGCATAGGTCCAAATATCTAACAATACTACTTTACCTCTGAAGCTTTCGATACTTAACGGCGCACTATTAATCCATTCACTGGGGTGGCTTTGGGTGAACTGTGGTGCAGGTTTAGGCTGCTCAAAGGTCTTAGCCTGAGCCATCTGTGAGTAATGCAGCAAGGTGACTATAGATAAAAAAGCCGCTGCTAATAGGATAGTACCGTTGATTAAGATTTTTTTATTCATGCCTATTGGTACATAACGACAGGAATAAGTTCACTCTGTGCAGCAAGTAATAAAATGCACCTTCACACCTCAACTGGCTAGGGGTACTACTTTCCAGCATTTACATATTTTGTAATTAATGTATATGCCATTAACACAGCTAATAAAAGGCTGAGTGAATATGCTAAAGATGCATTTACCATCTCATGGGCGTGTTGGGCCTGAGCTAAAAAATCCATATTCCAAGTACTGGCGATATAGTTAGTCAGGTAGCCAAAGATAAAACCGACCCCTACGACACTGCCTAAATACGCCGCCATAGCACGGTTGCCTAGTTCACGTTTTACCAGTCCAACGGTGGCGATATTGGTTGCGGGGCCCACTAGCATAAATACCAGTACTGCACCGGGAGATACCCCGGAAAATAGTAGTCCTGCAGCAATGGGTGTGGATGCGGTAGCGCAGATATACATGGGTACGCCGATAGCCGCCATGACGACGAAGGCCAGTAAGCCGTCGCCCCACTGGGCTAAAAACTCGTTAGGCACATAGGTTTTAATGATAGCGGCAAAGGCGATACCAATGATTAACCAAAGGGCGATGTCTTTTACTAAGTCGACAAAGGTAAAACGCAGGCCAGATTTAATCTTATCTAGCCGTGTATGTGCATCCTTTTCCTCAGCACCTGCATGGTCACAACAGCTGTGAGCTTCGGGATGGCTAGTCTGGGTAGGGCTATTATCATTACCCACTAATACCCCTGCAGTAATAGCGCTGCTTATGGCGGCTATGGGGCGAATAATGGCCATAAAGGGTCCTAATAAAGCATATGAAATAGAGATTGAGTCGACCCCCGTCTCGGGGGTGGAGATTAAAAATGAAGTGGTTGCCGCCTTAGATGCCCCACTGCGGCGTAAACCTAGCGCTGCAGGAATGACGCCACAGGAACACAGGGGTAATGGTGCACCTAATAATGCTGCCTTTATAGTTGAGCCTAAACCTGGTTTACCAAGGTGCTTGAACAGCAGGTCTTCGGGTACAAAGGCCTTCATCATGCCCGCCACAATCAGCCCCAGCATTAGCCAAGGGGCTGATTCTACATAGAGCTCTATAAAGTTACTTAATAGCGTCATATGACTGCCCTAGTGTATGCTCGTCGCAATGATTGTGTTCGCTGAGTGCATCTAATATGGTGCAGTGGGTGGCGGGTTCGGCGCCCCCACAACAGGCACTACTTAGGGCTTGCAACGACTTTTTAATTTTCTGCATCTCTTTAATACGTTGGTTTACCGTTTTGATCTTATCATCAACAAATTGCTTCACATCGTAACAAGAAGCTCGGTCTTTGCTAACTTCCAGTGCGAGCAGTTCGTGAATCTCACTTAGGGTAAACCCCACCTCCTTGGCGCTGAGGATAAAGCCAATGCGATGCACATCCTCGTGTGAGTACAGGCGGTAGCCCGCTGCGTTGCGAGAACTCGGCAGAATAAGGCCGTTTTTCTCGTAGAAGCGCAGAGTATCTTGAGAAATATTGGCCAGCTTGGACAGTTCACCAATTTTTAACATATTTATTGCCTTTGTCATGCTCATAACGACACTATAAACCTTGGAGTATAGTCTAAGGTCAAATAAAAGCCTGCTAAGCATTTATTTTTTTAAAAAGATGAGTGATGATCTAGGTAATTTTCAAATAGGACAGACAATGAAGGAAATATTACTGCGGACTATCAAGTGCATGATAGTACTGCTTACTATATCTACCCCTGCTTTCGCCAATTCGGTAGGCAGTGCGCAGAGTATTTTTGAACGCTGGCGCAGTGAGGTTTATCAAATTCGTGTGATTGATATCGCCTCAGCGGATAAATTCAGTATAGGCTCTGGCTTTTTGGTTTCACCCCAGGGACATATCGCTACCAATTTTCATGTGGTTTCTTCCTATGTTCACGAGCCGGAAAAATACACCCTAGAGCTAGTCAATGAGCGCGGTGATACCCAGCCATTGACGCTCTTAGCCATAGATGTGGTTCACGATCTGGCGATCACCCATGCAGAGGGCTTAAGTTCAAACGGCTTGCCGTTGAGCCAGCACGGCCTTAAAAATGGTGATCGTATATTTTCTATGGGTAACCCCCATGACTTGGGCATGACAGTGATTGAGGGAACCTATAATGGCTTTGTACAGCATGTTCGCCATCAGCAAATCCTTTTCTCGGGTTCTTTGAATGCGGGCATGAGCGGCGGCCCCGCGTTTAATGCCGCAGGGGAGGTGATTGGAGTGAATGTTTCCACCGGAGGAGAGCAAATTAGCTTTTTAGTGCCAGTGAATTTTTTGGCCGAGTTATTACAGCAGGCTGAAAATATACCGCGGAATGCAGAGCCAAGTGCAGATCGAGGTACAGAGCAACTGCGAGAGCAGTTTGAAAACAATATCACCAAGGCATTATTAGCTGACCAGGAAAAATTCTATTCCGCTATCGCCAACAAAGCGGTTGAGTTGGAAACATTAGAAGAATACAGCGTGCCGGTGAATTTGTCTGATTCGCTAAAGTGCTGGGGCCACACCCAAGATAAAGATGAAGAGCTTTATAAAGGTATACATCAACACTGTCGCTCAGAAGATCGAATTTTTGTCAGCAATGATCTATACGTTGGACACTTTTCTTATAACTATGAGTGGATGCAAACAGACGAACTAAACTCATTGCAGTTTTACAGCGCGGTAGAGCAGCGCTTTAATCACGCCAAGCTAGCGAGCAGTTATGACGACGAGGAAGTATCTAATTTCACTTGTCACAGTGACCGCCTAGACATACACAGCCAGCACTGGAAAGTGTCCAGTTGCTTGCGTGCCTATTTGAAATACCCTGGTCTCTACGACGCCTCATTTGTGATGGCTTCCCTAGAACATAAAGATAAAGCGCTGGTAGTGAAAGTAGGTGCCACAGCGATTAGTAAAGCCAATGCGATGACCCTGATGAATTACATGATGGAGAATGTGCAATGGAAACGTTAATCGTTCAACTGGGCAGTAGGCACAGCAAAGTGGCAGAGGTATTCCGCAGTTCCGATGAAAGGATTAATGTGGGCCGAGCGTATAATAATCAACTGATATTGAGCGACCCCTACATTGCCCCGCAGCAAGCGCAGTTTTATTTCAATGAGTCAGGTTGGCGTTTGCGCATACTCGATCAGACCAATCCTGTGCTACACAATGGAAAAGTGGTTGAGCAGGACGAGCTGGCAGTACAGCCCGGCGATAGCCTTACATTGGGGCGCACCGAATTGCGCATTTATTCCGAAGACTTTCCCGTAGAAGAGACACGTCAGTTACTAGTTAGTCGCTGGCTGCACAGTAGCTCGGTCGGAGTATTAGCTCCATTATTGGCACTGGCAGCAATGTTGTTTACGGGCTTGTTTTCATTCTATCTAGAAGATAGCAGTGAGTTTGAATGGAAATACTATAGCTACTTTGCCATGGCAGTGGCAGGCTTTGCCTTATTGTGGACTGGAGGCTGGGCGTTAGCCTCGCGCTTGCTGCGCCACCAGCATCACTTTGGCCAACACCTACTCGTTACAGCCTGCACCCTAGGCATTATTGAAATCAGTAATATATTGCCAAGTTACTTTGGTTTTATGTTGAGCAGCCCAGCAATAGAGTATTATCTATTACTGCTGATTAGCTTTGTATTATTTGCATTTATGCTGCGCTACCACCTGTTTTTCGCCACCAATATTAAGCGCCCTCTACGGGCAGGCTTTATCGCCAGTGCGGTCTTACTATTTTCTGTGAGCGGCTTGTATAGCTTGATGAATGAAACGAGTGTGAGCGATAAACATTACTCTGATAGTTTACAGCCAGGCTTTATGTATCCTGTGGGTAATACGGATGTTGATGGCTTTATGTTGGACTGGGATAAGGCTATG
>CAZBWS010000043.1:1568-2795 GCA_964495705.1 uncultured Gammaproteobacteria bacterium | reverse complement strand
AAAAGAGGAGCCACTAGGCTCCTCCTTCATTTTCACATCCTGCAAATACTCCCGATACTCATCCAGTGCATCATCGTTAACCACCTTCGGCCGTTGCGATAATGCGGATGGTGTGTGAGCACCGCCCTTGCGCATATACGGGCTGCGCGCGGCGAAGTTTCTATGGTTCCTATTGTTGTCAGGCATGTTTAGCCTCCTCAAAGTTTAAGTAATGCCACTCTGGCTGATCAATTTTCTTGATCAGTCTTTTAAAGCGGCGGTCTTCGTATAAAAACGAAGGAGCTTTATCTGTTTTCTTAAAACAGAATTTCTTCGGCAGTTGGGTATAAAGAGATTGAGGTGGGTTGCAGTTTTTTAGTTTTTTACCCGTCTCATAGCTGTGGTAGTAAACCTGTGTGATACCTAGCTCGTTAACAATAAAGTCTATGCTGGCACTCAGCATAGCTTCGTCCCACAGTGATTTATATTCACGGATTATGTATTCACAATATTGGAGTACCCGTTCTATTGGTGCATCAATTCCCCACCAACTGTTTATTTTCTGTTGGGTTTTGTCATTGCTCAATTCCTTATATAGGTCGTTAACTTCACGCACCCAGTCGGTTTGTATTTCTTCAATTAGTGCTTCGTTAGTTTCAAAGCACAGATCTATACGAGCCCATGCCATCGTCTCACGAAAACGGTGATGTTTCTTTTCACGATCCATGACGGGGTGACACAGCATTGCAAAGGGCTGAAAGACGCCGCACATCAGCTTTTTATACATGGCCTCGTGCTTATTGCTAAACCCCAATTGTAAAACCAAGTTGTGCCCCGCCCGGGATGTTTGATCATACTCAGGATCGGTGCCGTCCCAGTGGGTTAAGCTGAGCACAAAGTCATTGCTCGCTTCAGACCAATGGCTTTTCAGCCTATCCGCATTTAAGTCAACCTTGCCCTGCTGACCAAACCACTGGCGAATAGCCGGCTTGTTTAACAGTTTGGCAAAGTCATCCACCTTGCCTTTCTGGCAGGCAAGACTTAGCAACAAAAAGGCATAGCGATCTTTGTAATAATTAAATAGCGTGCGCTCCTTAGGTAAGCACGCGATGATTTCGTTCACGGTCTCGAGTTTCATAGTATTCACTTTTATATAGTTGTCGTTTACTCAGTTCATATTTCATTAATAAGGTCCTCATGGGTTGCCTCCTATTAGGTGTAAATTCATTAACATGTTGCTCTCTCTCT
>CAZBWS010000043.1:0-1468 GCA_964495705.1 uncultured Gammaproteobacteria bacterium | reverse complement strand
GAAATGTAATGTAGCCGAAGGATCTTGTTCACCGATATTTCAGTTACCCAGACCCTTCAATTACGCTGCCGCTTCATTCAGGATGACAGTTTCTGATTTATGTGGCGCAGCCACATAAATCAGCCTTTAACACACACCACCTGCTTCAAGGTGTGCACCACCTCAACCAAGTCATTCTGGTTCGCCATCACTTTGTCGATGTTTTTATAGGCCGCAGGGATTTCATCAATTACCCCTTTGTCTTTACGACACTCCACCCCTTGCGTCTGTGCCTCCACATCAAAGCGGTTGAACTGCTGCTTGGCGGCGGTGCGGCTCATTACTCGACCTGCGCCGTGGGAACAGGAACAAAATGATGTAGCATTACCCAGCCCACGTACGATGAAAGACTTTGCGCCCATGCTGCCGGGAATAATGCCCAGCTGATCTTCGTATGCGGCAATCGCGCCCTTGCGGGTGAGGAAGACCTTCTCGCCAAAGTGATCTTCTTGGCTGACATAGTTGTGGTGGCAGTTAATCGCCTCTTTACTTACGCTAAAGCGCGGTAAGTGTGGCTCTAATGCTTTCACAACCAGTCGCATCATTTCGCGGCGGTTGGTCAGGGCATAGTCTTGCGCCCATTCCACCGCGTGTACATAGTCATCAAAGTGTTCGGCGCCTTCGCTGAAGTAGGCCAAGTCCTTGTCAGGTACATGCACGTTATTGCGTTGCACATCCTTCTTCGCCAAGTTGATAAAGTAGCGACCAATGATATTGCCAATGCCACGACTGCCCGAGTGCAACATGACCCACACGTCTTGATTCTCATCAATACACAACTCGATAAAGTGATTGCCGCCGCCCAGTGTGCCCAGCTGCTTGGTCCACACATGGGGCTTTTGCATCTTGGCAATACCAGGGTGCTTGGCAATGATTTTATCTAGGCCGGGCATCAGCTGGTTCACCGTACCTCGGCCCACGCGCTCGTACTTGTGAATGCTAAAACCCACGGGCACGGCGGCTTCGATGGCATTGCGGATAGGCCGTAGACTGTCGGGTAAGTCGCTAGCCTTCAGGCTTAAACGCACGGCATTCATACCACAGCCAATATCCACACCTACCGCCGCGGGAATGATCGCGCCCTTGGTGGGAATGACCGAGCCGACTGTCGCACCAATACCTCGATGTACATCGGGCATGGCCGCAATATGGCTATGGATAAAGGGCAGCTGAGCAATATTCGCCAACTGCGCCATGGCACCGTGATCGATGTCTTCGGTGAAAATCTTTACGGGCACGCGGCCCTTGGTAATCAGTTTTTTAACGGGCATATTCTTTCAAGCAGATTGTTTGTAAAACCTGCTTACTCCTTTGTGTGGAGCTGTCTTATGCTTGTGACATAAAAAAGCCCCGATAAACATACGTCTACCAGGGCTCTATGGTGAGTGCTCCAGAAGACGTGATTGCGCCTTCCAGAAATGGAGGAAGG
>CAZBWS010000042.1:19070-21422 GCA_964495705.1 uncultured Gammaproteobacteria bacterium | reverse complement strand
CACAGCCATAAAGGCGCCGCCCGTCCAGCGTTGGCACATACTACAGTGGCAAGCACCAACACTGGTGTTGAGTTGTGCGGTGTATGTCACCTTGCCGCATAGGCAGTGACCGCTCTTTTGTAGTTTTGTATCGCTCATATTGACTCCTTTAGTTATCTTTACAGTCTTCGGTGTAGAACTCTTCCGCCACTAAGGACTTAGTCATCTTCACCGAATCAAAATCAATCTGTTGCATAAATAGCTGGGTTTTCGGCTCGGCCATAAACTCATCTTCGGCTTGCTTTGCCGCCTCTACACTGCGCCAATAGGCTATGTCCTGCCAAGTATCGGTTTCAGCGTTGTGGGCAATAGCGCGATAGATAAATTCCGGCTTCGCTGCCAACCATTGATTGGACTCTTTAAAGCCCTCCAAAAGTTGCTGCGTTGTTCCTTGTGCCGCCAATTTAAATTCAACGGTTTCGACTAATGTAGTACTCATGTTGTTCTCTTTGCTTATGATTTCACAGAATATAGGTAGGCTACTTAGGCTGCACTCGGTACAACTCCCCCGAATCCGTAGTGAAATAAATCAAGCCATCAGGACCTTCGATTACATTGCGGATACGCTGCCCTAGCTCTTCAAATAAACGATGTTCCTCTACACCCTGATTATTTTTATCCAATACAACGCGATTGAGGTGTGCCAGTTTTAATGCGCCCGTGAAGAGATTGTCTTGCCATTGCTTAAACACCTTGCCCGAATAGCGCATTAAACCACTAGGAGCAATGGAGGGAATATACACTTTACGAGGGTCTTCCATACCTAGCTTTGAGGTAGATTCTCCCACAGCGAAAGGCCCCCAGTACTCCTTGCCATGGGAGACAATAGGCCAGCCGTAATTTCGCCCTTTTAAAATCAAATTAATTTCATCACCGCCACGGGGGCCGTGTTCAATCGACCATAACTGGTGATTTTGATGATCGTGAAACAAACCTTGTGGATTGCGGTGCCCATAGCTCCATATTTCAGGCAGTGCATTTTTACGCCCTACAAAGGGGTTATCTTTAGGCACACTGCCATCTAAGTTCAGACGTACGATACTCCCTGCATGAGTGCTTAGATTTTGGCCGTTGCTACGTTCACCTCTATCCCCAATACTAAAGAACACATGACCTTTGCCGTCAAAGGCAATACGGCTGCCATAGTGTCTGTCAGAATCAAATGCGGATAGGCTAGACAGCAGAACTTTCCAATGTGTTAATTGATTCCCCTTAAGCTTTGCTTTCGCCAATTCAGTTACTCCACGTCCCCCTTGGTCTATGCTGTAAGTAAAGTAAATCCAATCGGGGTCTTCAGGGGTGGATGCAACGTCTAAAAGGCCTCCTTGACCAGACACATGAATTTCAGGCAGACCTCTTAATCGCTGTTTGCTACCCTTATTCACATCCACAATAAAAACCTTAGCGGCGCGATCCGTTAGCAATAATTTATTGTTATCGATGAACACCATGCCCCAGGGCACACCTAAGCCATCCGCAAGCTTTATCTTGTCGAAATCGTATGCGAATGCCAGCCTAGGCAGCAACGCGCATAGACTAAGTAGCAGTAAGCATTTAAAACCCATCATCAAGATTTAGCGGCCTCGTATAACTGTCGGTCAAGAGCGGTTAATTTTCACAACCTGCATGACTTCCACTGAAATGCCCGCAACAGATTCAGTATTAGGATAGTAGGTTAAATCCACATAGGCGCCTTTAAGGTTTTGATACTTCTTTTGACGCTTGTATTTAAACGGCGTGTCACAGCCCTCAATCATTAAGGTATTGATAATCCATTCTGGCGTATCGCGCTGTACATGGGAGCTGACTTTTTTCATGGTGCTGTGCACCAGCTCACGGTGCTCAGCTAATTGCTGTTTCAGTGGCTTGGTTTTTAATTTTTGTGTTTTCATGATTTCATTTTTGATGCCCAAATGGCCAACTTATGCTTCATGGTCACATGGGATATTTGGTCTTCGGGTATTGGCTGAATGATTTTATCATGCACCAATAAGCGATAAATATACTCAGCCTTAGCATTAAGTGAGTCTGTGGCTTCAAATTCAACGACGCCACGGCCTTCACCGTATTTAACACCCGCTTCTATCGCTTTTTTTAATAGCTCTTTTTCATTTTTTAGTTTTTTCATCGCCTAAATCACTCACTTGTCTAGTTCAATATATCAACATTGCCAATACATTGACTATCAAAAAACCCATCGACTGCTAGACCTAGCCCTTGCCGAGGTGTTTGATCTGCTCCCCCATATTAACAAGCTACCTCTGCTCATTCTTGCTAAGAATATGAAAGGCATGTCTGGCAGCGCCATGAACT
>CAZBWS010000042.1:0-18970 GCA_964495705.1 uncultured Gammaproteobacteria bacterium | reverse complement strand
CCTCTGCTCATTCTTGCTAAGAATATGAAAGGCATGTCTGGCAGCGCCATGAACTTGATCCATGGTGAAAAAGTCGACTCCATTATTAGTGCCTCAACTTATCTATCTGAAGAAATTGCCGACTCTATTATCAAACGCACGATTATTCGCATTTACCTATGGACTCAAAAGCCACCCTACCCCTTCGTTATATCGCGCAGTCGTGAAGACGCCATCAACTGGCTAAAGCCTCATGTCCCAGAGAATTTCACAGACACAGATCACCAGCTATATCTCAGTAATAAAAAATCAACTCTCGCCCGTAAAGCCAGCTAAATTAGCCCGCTAAGTCATCCAGCGATTTATTGTGCATAAAATCTAGCACAGAGATCGTAGACGTCTTAAGGGCATCACTCGCCCTGTGTAGATTCTGTAAAAACATGGCCTCTGAGGCACCCGGTCGATCGAGTAAGTTGGTGATCGATTTAATCGCAAAGAAGGGTTTTTCATATAGACTTGCCACCCATGCAACGGCTGCCGCCTCCATCTCCTTGGCAACCGCAGCGTAGCGTTCAATCACTTCTACATCCTTAGCTGACTTCTCTAAGGAGCTACCACTGGAAACAACCCCATAAGGCAAGCCCAACGACCGTGCCATCGCTCTAACATTTAAACAGGGATAGTGGCCGACAGCAGATTCATCAAAGCCAGGAATAGGCACTCGGCGGTCATGGAAGACAAATTCGGTATCACTTAAATACACCGTAGCGATATCAGCGCCTTGCTGCTGTGTTAAATCAGCAAAGCCCCCTGCCGTGCCAGCACTGATTAATATATCTGCCTTTACATCCCGTATAGCAGCATAAGCACTAAGGGTCGCGGCCTGTGTACCGATATTATCTACGTCATAGCGTTCATCTTTACCGCTTAACAGCAATGATACTTGCAAGCCTTTATAAGCGCCTACATACAAGCGCATGGGCAACTTGGCATCCAGTAAACGTGTATCTAGCTGTAGGCCCAAATCATCAACTAGGGGTTGGGCTTCATCTTGCATCGCCATTAGTAGGGCGACATGATTTATATCTGTCATTATCTTGCTAGCGTATCGAATAATAAAATTTTAGCAAGAACGAACTTATCAGCATCAGTTCGGTCTGTATCACTTGAATGAAAAGGAATGAGATAATGCTGAAAATTTTATTGTGTAGCCCCTTATTGCTGTTGAGTAGTGCCGCCTATGCCTCAGGTTCTTACAGCAGTAGCCCCCAGCCTGCGCCGCAAAGCTTTAATGCCCCCGCACCATCCAATAACATCTCGCTCCCCAACAACCAGCAAGAATACAACCAGCAATACAACAACCATATTTATTCACCCACTACACCAGCCATCAGTGGCCGACAAAACCCAAGGCAGCTGCCCCCTAATAGCGATCAATACTATGAACTCGGCAAGTATATTTATACCGGAAAGTCGAAAAAAATTGGCAAGTTCAACTATTGTATCGATACAGGAAAAGACAAGAGTGCCATTAAAGAAACGCGTTTAGCGCAATTCAAGGGGCAAAGCTTTTCGGATATAGCCAGTAAGCTGTATGACTGTGACTCGCCTAACATCAAGGTGTCTAACTATATGCAAGAAAAGCATTTAGGCCTAGTTATCTATTACCTAAACAAGCGCTATGGCATGGGTTTACAGGCCAAATAAGTTAAACCAAGGCCTCTGCTTTTACACTGGCTACTTGCTCCAAGCAATCATAGCCACCTTCATCAAACTCACGGCAAATTAATGGGCGTTGTGCATAGATACTGCACAACATGGTATTGCGATCTAAGGCGGAACACCAGCCATCGCCAAGGCGCAGCATGGTCTCGCTACCCCATTCATCCCGAGTAATAAACTGCTCCGGTACTCCTGTATCGGAAACCAGCATCACCTCTAAGCGACAACAGCTTGCCGCACAGACAGAGCATGTCATCGTTGTTTCAGAATGTATTTTAATCACATCTCGCATCAGGCTATTATAACCGAACTATTAATACTCGCCTGGCACGCTTAAGCTAATGCAGAATCCACAACACTCGAAAATCATTGCATTATGCCTATTCGGCTTAGCCTGTGTACTGGCTTATTATGGTTATACCGAAGACCACTCCTATGCAGGGCGTCTGATGTATCTATTCACCGGCTCTATATCCCCGCTGGTTCAGCTATACTATGGGGGTGCCGCCATTGGTTTGGCCTTATCAATATTCTGGGCGTTTAAATAAGCTGCTCTACCGACAACACCCTTATCAAGTCAGGTTCAGGGTAATGCCATTGCACATTTAAATCCCACAACCTAACGCCATATTGTCTATCTGCTTCTGGCTGCTGATAAGCCGGCTTAGGGTCTTGTTGCAAACACTGATGAATTAAAGCTTCTACATCATCCCCTAAACGCTGGCCATGCAGCTGTGCTTCGGCCAGCGCTGCTTCAGCCCAAGTCACCAAGATAATATGGGGGGCACTTTCAGCAATGGTATTTATAGCCTCTGGCAGACTATCCGCATAGGCAATATAAGGTTTGATATCAACAATCGGTGTGCCATCTAACAAGTCCAAACCCGACACCCAGAGGCAGCTAGCTTCAACTCGGTCAAGCTTAACTAAGGACTGCCCCAAGCTGTTTGGGCGGTGCGTGGAGCGACTGGCAAATACTCCTATTTTTTTATTCCCCCCTAAGCGCGGCGGGCGAACACGCAAGCTAGGCTGCCCCTCCTGTTTGGCCAATGCTTTATGAAATTGAAATATCAACCACACATGACTGACCTGCTCTAAACCCTGCAAGGCTTCTGCCTGATTATACGGCGGTAATAACTGAATGCGCCCCTTCGCCGCTGGAGCTAACAAGGGTTGGCGGGGTATCGCAAACTTTTCTTTAAAAGGCGTATGAGCAATAGCAACGGGATGCAGCTGAATACTCATGCGACACTGATATAGACAAAGCCACACCAAGATAATATCAATAGCGCCCAAGGTAGTATAACAGGCCATTTGCTAGGCTTAGGGTGCTCTTCAACTTTAGGTGCCACAGTTTGTTTAGCCAGCTTCTTGCGCTGCTTATCCACATTGCGTGCCTTGGCACTATGTTGTTGTTTATAGCGCTCTATACCCTGTTGAATAGCGTGATGTACTTCTTTGCGCTGTTGTTTGGTAAAGCTCGGCTTAGACACTTGCTCAGCTATCGTTTGCGCATCAGCTTGGGCTTGCTCTGACAGCTTCGCCTTAGCAGGTTTGTTTTTTTTCTTTGCTTGGCGACTGGCCATGACTATCTCGCTGTTTATTCACGTATATTAACTTAGCTATACAAGCGCCCAGCCCACTGAGTAAGCCCGGCGGTAACACTGCCAAAGTGGTCACCCACAACGATCTGCTTATCTGGGAAAAGGCGCTCAATCGTTTGACGGATCACAGGGGATTTAGCGGTTCCTCCCGTCACATAAATTAAGTCAGGCTGTGCCTGTGCCTGTTGAATCGCTTCCTGCATCAAGTCAGTCACCTGGCTTAAGGGGCGGGCAATGGCCTTGGCAAATAGTGACTGTGCCACGCTTAGCTCCAGGCCCGCTTCAATATAACTTAAATCCACGCAGTGCTCAGAGCTATCACTAAGGGCGATTTTACACAGCTCTCCACTTCGCACGACCTGATAACTTTGCTGTTGAGCTTGCATTAGCTGCAAGCGCTTAAGTAGTGCTGGCTGCTTACTCTCTAATAACAGCTGCCCCAGCTGGCGAGCACAATCTTTACTATTAAAATGCTTTTGTGCCGCCACATCATTTACAGCCACTGCATCCCACAACAACTTATTCGGCAAGGGCGTTCCATTTCTTAGTTCACTACCCAAGCCAAATAGGGGCATTAAGGCTTGCATACTCAAATGAATATCTAGGTCATTACCACCCACACGTACACCACTATGACCGAGAAAGTCTGCTTCGCGCTCGGCCTTATTAATATAAGACGGGCCCATTCTAACGACAGAGCAATCGGTAGTTCCGCCGCCCACGTCCACAACCAGTACGGTCTTATCTTGTTGCAGTGTTGTTTCAAAATCGATGCCCGCAGCCAAGGGCTCATACAGAAACTCTACATCTTTAAAACCCGCACGGCTCGCAGCATTGTTCAAAATGGCTAAAGCCTGTTGGTTACTTTGCTGTTCTTTAATACCCTGGAAATTAACGGGTTTACCAATCACCGTTTGCGTAATAGAGGTTTGTAGCTGCTGCTCGGCACGCCCTTTAACTTCCATCATCATCAAGGTCACGACGTCTTCAAAGAAGGCAATTTGTGCGCTACTTAAGCCGCCTGCTCCAAGAAAAGACTTCGGCGACTTAATAAAGAAGCCTTCTTCTGGTGCATCCAGATACGCCTGTATAGCTTCTTGTCCAAAAAAACTTGTTTGCTCATCCGCTGGCAAGCCATGATGTACACGGCAACGCTGCGCCTGTTGCAACTCTGCACTGCGTTGGCGTTTAAATTGCTGCTGTAAGGCAAGCTCGTCAATACCCTTGAATACCGCCTCAGCGATTAGCTCTCTCTCAAGAGAATAGAGTGTGGACGGTATAAAGCGAGAGCCGCCCTCTAGGCAAAGCACCTTTGCCTGCGTGCCGTGTAAGACACCCATGGCACAATTTGATGTGCCATAATCAAAACCCACAAACATCGTCGTTCCAAAAACTCTTTATGCCGCTTTACTCTTATCGATAATTGGCTTGAAGTGAAAAACACCAAATATAAGTATCTGTACTGCATCCGGCATAACTGCCTTGCTAGCTGTTCGATACTTTACGAAGAAAACCAGCACTTCAACAATATGGGCAGCAAAAATAAGTGGTCCAGCCAGTGCCAGCGCTGGGCCAATCGGCGCGGGCAAGCCCAAGGCATAATTGGCGCCTACCGCCACCCAAAAAAGCAGTGTGATTACTTTATTCATTAGCAAGAAATTTTTATTTTCAAACATAGTGGTTACTCAGGCCGCATATGTGGAAACAACAGTACATCGCGGATAGATGCAGAGTTAGTAAATAACATCACCAAGCGGTCAATACCAATACCCTCGCCTGCTGTCGGTGGCAAGCCGTACTCCAAGGCACGAATATAATCCGCATCAAAATGCATCGCTTCATCATCACCCGCATCTTTTTCAGCGACTTGATCTTGGAAGCGCGCAGCTTGATCTTCCGCATCGTTTAGCTCAGAAAAACCGTTGGCAATTTCGCGTCCTCCAACAAAGAACTCAAAGCGATCGGTAACAAAGGGGTTGTCATCGTTACGGCGTGCCAAGGGTGAAACTTCCGTTGGGTAAGCCGTGATGAATGTAGGTTGAATTAAGCGATGCTCAGCAGTTTTTTCAAATATTTCAATTTGAATCTTGCCTAAACCGTAGCTATCTTTCATCGGAATATCTAAGCGGTTGGCAATCGCACGGGCTTGCTCAATATCGTCTAACTCAGCTTCAGTGATATCGTCATTGAAGTGTAAAATAGATTCTTTCACCGTCATGCGTGTAAAAGGTTTGGCAAAATCATACTCGTGACCTTCCGCTTCAATTACTGTTTGCCCAATCACGTTCTCGGCAATACCGCGCAGCATTTCTTCGGTCAGGTTCATCAAATCTTTGTAGTCCGCGTAGGCCTGATAAAACTCAACCATGGTGAATTCAGGGTTGTGACGCGTCGATAGACCTTCGTTACGGAAGTTGCGGTTGATTTCGTAAACACGCTCAAAGCCGCCAACCACGAGGCGCTTCAAATAAAGCTCTGGGGCAATACGCAAATACACATCCATATCCAGCGAGTTGTGGTGGGTCACAAAAGGTCGAGCTGTCGCACCGCCAGGAATCACCTGCATCATCGGCGTTTCCACTTCTTGGAAGTCGCGGCCGTCTAAGAACTCACGGATGTACTTAATGATTTTGATACGCTTATTGAATGTTTCGCGAGCTTCTTCGTTAACGATAAGATCAACATAGCGCTGGCGATAGCGCATTTCCATATCCGCCAATCCCTTATGCTTATCCGGTAATGGTCGCAGCGACTTGGTTAATAGCTCCGCAGTCTCCATGCTCACATAGAGGTCGCCCTTGCCCGAGCGCTGTATCGTACCTTCGATGCCAACGATATCACCGAGGTCCCAGGTTTTTATTTCTGCCAGCTTGTCTTTCTCCAAGCCCTTGCGATCCACATACAGCTGTATGCGACCGCTCATATCCTGTATCACCATAAAGGCACCACGGTTCAACATGATACGGCCAGCAACCGCCGCGCGATCGCCAAGCTGTGCTAACTGCTCCTTATCGTGATCCGCGTATTTATCTTGCAAGTCTTGCGCGTAGGCATTGCGACGGAAGTCATTCGGGAATGCTTTCTCACCCGAGTCACGTTTAGCCTGAAGCTTCTCGCGGCGTTGCGCGATTAACTTGTTCTCTTCTTGCTGAAGCTCTGCTTCAGTCGGCTGATTATTTTGCTCAGTCATGGTTATGCCTTTGGCTTATAAGCCAGATTTTAAACTTGCTACAATAAATTGATCGAGTGCACCGTCTAAGACAGCTTGGGTATTACCCGTTTCCACGCCAGTGCGCAGGTCTTTAATACGTGATGCGTCCAGTACATAGGAGCGAATTTGACTGCCCCAACCGATATCCGATTTAGTTTCTTCCAGCGCTTGGGAGTCTGCGCTGCGCTTTTGAATTTCTAACTCATACAGTTTGGACTTGAGCTGGTTCATCGCCGAATCCTTATTGCGATGCTGAGAGCGGTCATTCTGACACTGCACAACAATGCCCGAAGGGGCGTGAGTCAAGCGCACTGCCGATTCTGTTTTGTTAACGTGCTGGCCACCTGCGCCCGAGGCACGGTAGACATCTATGCGGATATCCGCTGGATTGAGTTCGATATCAATATTGTCATCCACTTCGGGGGAGACAAAAACAGCGGCAAAAGAGGTATGCCGCCGACTGCCTGAATCAAAGGGCGACTTACGTACTAAACGATGTACTCCGACCTCGGTACGAGCCCAGCCATAGGCATAGTCACCTGATATTTTAATCGTTGCACTTTTGATACCTGCAACATCGCCGGCCGAAGCTTCTAGAATCTCCGTTTTAAAACCCTTGGCCTCTGCCCAGCGTAAATACATACGCAAGATCATCTCGGCCCAGTCTTGGGCCTCAGTGCCCCCGGAACCCGACTGGATATCCAAGAAACAATCATTAGCATCTAATTCCCCCGCAAACATGCGACGAAACTCCAGGCCATTCACCTGCTGCTCAAAGCTGGCGACATCCTCTACCACCACTTCCAGGGTATCTTCGTCATCCTCTTCTTTAGCCATCTCCAGTAAGTCTTGAGTGTCTATTAGACTGACGGTTAGCTCGTCAATTACCAGAACAACCCCTTCCAAGGCGGCTTTGTCACGGCCTAGGGCTTGGGCACGCTCACGGTCATTCCATACCGTAGGATCTTCCAGCTCTAAAAGAACCTCTTCTAGCTGCTCTTTTTTCTCAGCGTAGTCAAAGATACCCCCTCAACGCAGTCACGCGTTCGGTGAGATCTTTAATACTATTAACGATGGGATTAATTTCCATGGGATATGCTTAAATGACAAGATGTTATAAAACTCGACGAATTTTACAGCAATTTAAGCCGAATATCTTGCCTGAATGAGGCGCTTTTAAGTTTCAAGCCGCGTAAAATATCGCCACTCTTATATCCCTTCTGAGATTTCCATGCCCAGCGCTACAACACCCAGTGAAATTATCGCCACCGCCCTAAGCCAACAAGCCACGCGTATCAAGCTCGCTGCAAACCTCAAAAAATTTCCTGATGAGCTATTTCAGCTAGCCGAGCACTTAGAAACACTCGATCTTGCAGATAATCAACTCAACCAATTACCCAAGGATTTTGGCCGTTTTAAAAAGCTGCGTATCCTGTTTTTATCGAACAATCAGTTTCAACATATCCCCGCGGTGTTAGCTGATTGCCCAGCGTTGGAGATGATTGCCTTTAAAAACAATGGTATTACTGAATTTGGCGAAGACGTCCTACCTATCGATACACGCTGGTTGATTTTAACGGGTAATCAGATCAAACAATTACCAGAGTCCATTGGCAAATTACATCGTCTACAAAAGCTAGCCCTAGGTGGCAACCAGATTCGAAAGCTTCCCGACTCCATGCGCCACTGCAAAAATCTAGAACTGGCCAGACTATCCGCAAACCAATTACAAGCTCTGCCTGACTGGCTCTTAGAGCTCCCCAAACTAGCCTGGCTAGCTTTTGCCGGTAACACTATGCCTCGCTCTTTCGTAAGTCCTACTGTGCCTAACACCAATATGTCCGATATTCAGCTGAAAGAGAAAATTGGCGAAGGGGCTTCTGGTATTATCTATGCCGCTCACTGGAGAGACCAAGCTCAAGTTGCCGTCAAACTGTTTAAGGGCGCCATAACCAGCGACGGCTACCCTCAAGATGAATTGGATTGTTGCTTACAAGTGGGTGAACACCCCCATTTAATTCAGGTTCTAGCTCAGGTCGATGATGAAGACCAGCTAGGCATGGTAATGGAGCTCATCCCTAGCACTTACTGTAATTTAGGCTTACCTCCATCTCTCGCTAGTTGCACCCGCGACACTTTTTCAGAAGGCACGGTATTTAACCCCAGCGAGATACTCTGTATCAGCACTCAAATGTGCAACACCTTAGCCCACTTACACCAGTGCAGCGTCAGCCATGGAGATGTCTACGCACATAATATAATGATTGATAGTCAGGCTTCCGTTCTATTTGGCGACTTCGGTGCAGCATCAGACCTTTCACGACTCCCCGCTAAACAACAACTAGCGATGCAAAAAGTAGAAGTGCGCGCCTTCGGCTGTTTAATAGAAGACCTATTAAGCAACTGTAGTGAGCAACAAAGCCCGCGCGTACAAGCTCTGGTAACGCTTAAAGATCAATGCATGCAAGCAAAACACATATTGCGGCCGAGTTTTACGGAGCTGCTGCAGCGTTTAGAATCCATATCTGAATTAACCACAACTAGGCCATTGGATAAACTTTGATTTGGCAATTTGCGACAATGTGAGCTTTCGCTCCATTTTGTCTCAATCAGATGATTTATTGCGACTAACACTCATATAAAATAATTTCACCTAATTGATATTAATAATGGTGAAAAATGAAAAAGCTACTACTATCTCTAGCCGGCCTCACACTGAGTGCCTCTGTATTTGCAAGTGGCGGCAGCCCCGCTTCTGACCCCATCGACGACTTTGCTAACTCCTGGACGGGTAAAACCCTACGACTACAGAGTCAAATAGATCGCCACTCTCCCATCAGTAGCAACAATATCTTGGGCTCGCATAACTCTTATAACTCTTCAGAGTATGCCAATGACGGATACCTGCGCTATGTAGATCCACAGCAAAAACACACACTTAAAGAACAACTACGTTTAGGTGCTCGCTTTCTTGAACTGGATGTCCACTGGACCCTCAATGCCAGCAACTGGCGCTATCACCTAATGCTATGCCACGGCCAAGACAATCACTTAGGTTGCAGCCTAAATGACAAGTTTTTAACCCAGGGGCTACAGGAAGTACGCGAGTGGCTACAAAGCTCTGAAAGCGACGACCAAGTCCTTATACTCTATATCGAAGACCATTCAGAAAATAATCACAGCGCCATGTACAGCCAGCTCAATGACAAGATCGGCTCTTGGGTTTATCGCAGCAACGGCTGCAAAGCTATCCCCTCCAACCTTAGCAAGGACGATGTACTCGATGCCGGCAAAAAGGTGTTGATCTGGAAAGATGGTCGCAGTAATGCGGCTAACTGCTCTGCAAACGGCAATTTGGAAAACATGGTGTTTACTGGCTTAGGCGATATTGACCGCATATGGGAAGACCGTACAGTTATCGGCAACCTCTTCGGTGGCGATAGAGATTCCATCGAAGCGAGTGATGTGAGCAACTTCTTTACCCTAGGTCGCAACATAGTTAACCTAGATGACATGACTCACAATGATGGGCGTAACGCTGCCGCTATTTGGAGCTGGAATACCAATGAGCCCAATAACGCCGGCAACGAAGACTGTGCCTTGCAGCTCAACAATGGCCGCTGGGCAGATGTGGGCTGCGGCGACAACCGTATACACCCCTTCGCTTGTACCCAATTAGGCACCAATAACTGGAGCATCTCCGCAGTGAATGGCAAGCACAGCAGTGGTGCATCCGCCTGTGCTGCACTGGGAGCTAACTGGAAATTCGCTGTACCGACTAATGCTAAATACAACAAGATCATCCGTGATGCGGCTAACGCAGCCGGCGCCGATCGCGTTTGGCTAAACATCAATGACCAAGCCAGCGAAGGCAACTGGGTAACACCCGAGCTATAGGCGATAGCGCTAAATAAAAAAGCTCGGCTTGTCCGGGCTTTTTTTTGCCTTATAAATAGGCTTCACAGGGTCTATACTCAATGCATAAACAAGAGCAAATACCTACAACACAGGAGACATCATGCAGCAGCCAATCAATAGCCAACGTCGCCAACTACTCGCTGGTGCCCTCGCCGCAGCCACACTCAGCAGCACCGTTCACGCTGCCGATCAAGCACACAAAAAATCACATAAGCACTTGCACGGGGCTGTGAATCGTCACACCGCACTGATTGATTCCGCCTTAGATTGCATTGAAAAGGGCGAGCGCTGTATAGAGCATTGCACTCGACTCGTTGCAGCCGGAGACACCAGTATTGCCGAGTGTATGCGCAAGGTAAATGAAACACTGCCCATGTGTCAGGCCCTGATCAAATTAGGCGTCTACGACTCCGATCACTTGGCCGCACTAGCCAAGGTTTGTATTGACGTATGTGGAGACTGTGAAAAAGAGTGTTTAAAGCATGCGGACCAGCACAGGGAGTGCCAAGCCTGTGCAGACTCCTGTGCAGCTTGTATCAAAGAGTGTGAGAAAATCACCACCTAATGCACTGTATGCGGATAGCCTATCAGCACCAACCTATCCGCATAGCCTAACTATGGCTGCTTATTGATACGCCAGTCGTAATCAATATATTTAATTTTATAGTCACTGGGTACAGGCTCATTCAGGTAGTTATTTATGTATTGGGCAAGATGTTTGGTTTTGCCTGACTTAACAAAGTCTTTTGTATAGAATTTTAAGATGGCCGAGACGAAGGCGATTTTTTTATCTGCATTTAAATAAAAGTGCTTAGGTTTAGAAAAAAATTCCCATGCCACTTTATCGAGCTGTTCATTTAAGCCCTGCTCAGTAAACGGGGTCTGGGGCAAACGCGGGCAATCCTTAACCATGCAATTCAATGCAAAGTGTGAGCGCGCATCCCCTAGGGGGCGTATGACTTTATTTTCATAGTCATATAAATTGGTTTTTTTATTGCCTATCACTACACGTCTAAATTTAAAAAAGGCCGCCCTTGAAAACAAACTGGTAAAGCCCTTTGGTATCCCCTTATTAATCACACCATACATGGCCAAGGCATTATAGGTATTAATATGATAAGCCAATACAGCGTCTGCTGTGGGGAATAAATCAGGGTGTGTGCGCGGGCTAGTAGACGCTATAAAATCCACCACCTGCTGCAGCTCAGACAATTGATTTGAAAGGCGTTTAAAATCCGTCCGCCCTTCCTCATCAACGTAGTTTTCCAAAACATAGGCCCAGTTCTTTACAGCGGTATCGTATTCCCCTTGTGTTTGTGCAAAACTATTTGCACTAAAAAGTAAAAAAACAGCAATCAATAAAACTCGTATAAACATGATATTCTCATTTTCCGTCTGGGTTGTGCTAGCGGCTGCAACCACCACAAGCGCTTTTTAAAACACTATCATCCCTCAACAGGGGGATTTCTAAAGGCTCTAAAGTGTTTGAGCTAACTTTAATCGGTTCATATTTTTGGGTCTCCCCCGCGGCATTCACAAAGTGTAATGGCTGTAATATGTACTCATCTCGATGCGCATTGTGTTCACACATGGAAACCGGGCCTTTAGCCGTCATAACCATAAACGAACACGCTGCTACTCGATCGTCTTCTAAGGCATTTGCATCCATAAAATTTTGAATAAAAAATGACAGCTTGTGCACCTTTCCCTTAGCTTTAATTAAGTCCCATTTCATTTCATAGAGCTTCTTAAGACTTGCCTTTAAAAGTAATGGAATCCATACAGGGCGCCTCAATAAGGCCTTAGCGTAGCTAACCACTATTTCTTGCATACCGTCTTGACGAGTTGCACTCACATCAGCAAAGTCATCGATAAAGCGTGCGAACAAATCCTCATCATCTACGACTGAATAA
The DNA here is from genome assembly GCA_964495705.1 of uncultured Gammaproteobacteria bacterium. Lineage (GTDB taxonomy): Bacteria > Pseudomonadota > Gammaproteobacteria > HTCC5015 > HTCC5015 > CAZBWS01. The sequence continues at coordinate 6,623 of CAZBWS010000042.1, read as the reverse complement.
ATAGTGCCATTAACAACCAGTGTAGGCATATAACTATGACAGCGATGGTGACCAATACGTACTTTATCCCAAGGTAAGGCCTTGTTGAGTGCACGCTCAATAGACCGCTTAGTACTAACGGGGTCAATACAGTCATCCCTTGCCCCCCACTCTCCTCGCCCTGTTTCTGCCTGCAATTGAAAAGAGGCAAAGCTCACTTGCGATGAGTTATCAGTGAAGAATTTGATCATATCGGGCAGGTCTTGAAAATTTCCTGTGTGTAATGTCGTGTTAAAAATAACCATCAAACCCAGGCCTTTACAGCGTTCGATATACTCACTCCTAATAGCATTCAAATCATGTTCATTGGCAAAGCCCTTACGCTCTTGGGTTGTGTCAACATGAAAGGCAACATCCTTAAGCCCCACTCCGGCTAATTTGGTTAATAACTCTCGTGTAGCGGATATACCATTCGTAAATAGCGCAGGGTAAAGGCCTAAATTAGCCGCATATTCCACAATTTCAATCAACTCACGATGCTTACGCAGCGTGGGGTCACCGCCAGTAATTTGCACACTGGTACCGGAACCATAGTGAGCCAGAACTTCATCCAAACGCCTAAACACCTCTTGTATAGGAATGTCTTTAACTGCTTGTGAATGCTCTGACAGGTAGCATAAGGTGCAATCTAAATTACACTTCTGCGTGATTTCCACCGCGACACAACCTATAGTATGTGTCCTACCTAGTAATTGATTTTGGGTAAAATGTTCTCCCATACGCTGGCGAGTATATTGAAGCTGCTGCTGGCGTGAACTATTCATCGAATACTTAAATCCTAAACTCTATATGTTAATTTTGATATTTGTAGGCTGAGACTCTAACCATGCTTAATAGTTTCCATAAACTAAATCGTTTTCTGATATATCTTTCAAAAGCACTTGCGTATGCGCTATTCGCTCTCTTCATCAGCCACCCCAATGTGGGTTCTGCTTTGGGCTTGGAAAATAGTAATGATTATTTTGAGCATATCAAAAAACAGGTATTCAAAGACCCATACAAGGTTCTACCGCAATACAAAGTAAAACGCTCACTATTTAAGCAAGGGGATACTAATTTATTACTTAATGATGCCAAAAGAACATTAACTTCGCAGGAGGATCTAATTGATTTTCCTGCAGGTCAAAAATTGCTTCAAGCCAATGGTATTTGCTTCTCGGGCCAATGGAGCATCAATGAAAACAGCCCCTACACAGGTTTATACACAGCGAATACTAAGCAAGCTATATTAGCTCGAGCATCCGTTTCTTTAAGTGGTACAAAACAGCGTGATAAGCGAGCTTTTGCTATTGCGATTAAGATTTTCTTAGAACAAGATGCAACAAAGCCTCTAGATACTCAAAATATTTTCCTTATGCACTCACTCGGCGGCATAAAAACTAAATACGTTTTAGACCTAGAACTAGACAACCAGCCCCAATTGGGTTCACTGCCTCCCATCAGCCAGTGGTTAACGGCTAAGCGTCTCGAAAGTGATTTAGAAAAAGCTGATAAGATCTATAGTCACAAAAAAGCCGATGCTCGCTTTCGCCCTATTTCACAGCTCGCTGAAGTCAGCTCAGATGGCACCGCTATTTCTAAGGTAATCGCACCTCATTGGTTACGGCTTAGAGTCACTAAAGGTACGCCGAAAGTAGATCAAAATGACTTCCGCGATGAATTAGACCTAACACATTACCCCAAGGGACGATTAAGCTGGGATATATTGGCTGCCAATCACACCACCAAGGGTAAATTAGATGCACAGTGGGAGCTTATCGGAAAATTAGAATTAAGTGAGTCTACCGTATCTATGAGCTGTGATACTAAACTACATTTTTCACATCCTGTGATCAAATAGACTTAAAGCCGTCGTGATCACTGTATTTTTTAAACTATCGTGAATGCGGATAAGCTGACAGCTTATCCGCATTGATAAGTACTTTAAAAAATTAATTTTTACTATTTATTTACAAGCCGCGTTAGGCGTGTTTTGAACCACATTTAAAAAGTGCTGAGAATAATCAGAACCTACATCTTGAGTTCCTTCATCACCTGCGTTATCACCGATAATATATGTTTCTGACTTAGGGATTCCTGCCTCTTCATAGGCCTCAATATCTGTAGAAGCATTGCCATACGCACGCACAATATCTAAGCCTTCAGATTTCAGCTTATTAATATAATCACGTTTATACTCTGCATGGCCACCAAAGCTTGAGGGTATTTCGCCATCTGCATTTAAACGTAAATGCCAATCAGATTGCTGCATTTCATTGCGTAACCATTCACGTGAACCTTTCGCCATCCAATAAGGACGTGCGGTTAAAAACACTAGCTGATAACCTTTCTCACGATAAGCCTGCACCGTCTCTCTTGCAAAGTAGAAAGCTTGTGCTGTAGAAATTCCTACATAGTCACCAATCTGTTCAGCATCAGATAAAGTCAAAGTACCATCAATATCAAAGATAACAGCCTGACGATTTTGCTCACGTACACTCAAATAGCCATCAACCTGTGATTGGTCACCTTCAGCTACCATACGCACAATATAATCGCCTGTTGGGCGTCCAGCCACATTAACAAACACTTGCCCGTCGCTATCAGTGGTGTAACGCCCCAAGTAATCCCATGTAGTCATTCCAGTACCAAATATATACGCGTGAATATACTCGTCTTCTAGGTCTTTATGCAAAACCAAGTCGTAGTCAAACTTACCGGTTACCACCGTGGACTCGCCCGCATTAACTAGCTCATCGTAAATCATATGCTGAGGTGTATATAAATTACTGCTTAAGCTACTCGCCGTGTGACGAAAGCCTTGCTCAGACGGCCCAAGGAAATCTGGTGCCCCAGTAACAATGTCATAAGCCGTACAACCATCATAGGCAATCGCAGCGACACTATCGTTTTCAACTGGAGGAGTATATTCAGCAGGAGAGCCGCCACCAGCAAGTGCTGACTTTGAGCAGAATAGTACAATTAATAAGCCAATTTTAGGTAGATTCATAGGTAGACCCCTTTTCTTTAAGTAGAGGTAGAATACAAAATCTTTATATCAAATGTAATAATCACTCGCTTTAAATTAATCGATTTAAAAAAATAATAGCCGCTTTCAAAGAAAATGTAATCAAAGCTCACTAAAGATACTTTTTATGGCCTGAACAGTGAATAAGCGACCTGGCGCTATACAGCAGATAAGGGCAGCGGGAGTATTGCGCAGCCAGGCAGTATGATCTTTTTCTCATGAAAAAGCCCCGCTAAGAGCGGGGCTTTCTAACTCGACGATAAGGTATAAAAACAACCCTATCAATTTTCTTCTCAATTAGTCTTCTGCAGTAACTTCCACTACAGCGTCATTGAGTCGAGTAGTACAGCAAGAGTCTGTTCGGTTGTAGACACGAATTTCGGCGATTTTCACATCACTACCAAGATCCACCGTCCACCAAGCTGCAGAAACGCCACCAGCGGTATGGGTTACTGAACCTTGACTATATCGACCACTAGTATTGCCATCAACCGCTCGGCTAGAAACACCAGAATGAGCCGTACTAGACTGTGAAGTCGCTTTACCTAATGCCACGTTATTACCATAAATATCAATCACTTGTACTTCAGCAAGGCTTAGCGCATCTGAGGTTGGATGAGAGACCGTAACATAGCGACCAGTGCTGGGGCCTATAAGATCTGTTTGCGTATATTCAGCATGGTTTATCCATTCCACCTTCACGTCTTCTTCGATGATCTCTACCTGAGCATCATTCAGTCGAGCTATACAGCAAGAGTCAGTTCGATTGTAGACACGAATTTCAGCAATTTCGATATCGCTGCCAAGATCTACTAACCACCAAGCATCAGAAGCGCCGCCAGAGGTATGGGTTACTGAGTTATTTCTATATAAACCATTAGTATTTCCATCAACTGCTCGGCTAGCAACACCAGAATAAGCCGTACTAGACTGCGTCGCAATTTGACCTAAAGCAGCGTTATTGCCATAGATATCAATCACTTCTACTTCGGCAAGAGCTAGTGACTCTGATGTTGGGTGAGAAACTCTAACATAGCGACCAATAGTGGGACCCGTTGCTTCTGTTATGCTGTATTCGGCGTGATTAAGCCACTGAACAACAACGCTATCTTGAAGGTTATTACCCGTTTTTGATTGGTCTGCACTGGCTTGAGTGAATGCAGGGTAGCCACTAGGTAAGGCATCAGAATCATTAATCGTTCTGATAAAATTTGAATCTTTGAACTTGAAGCTAGCACTGCCATAGCCAGCACTATTGAAGAGGTTGATCATCTCTGCGTTATCAACCCCGTCACCGGCCATTTCATACCAGCTAACGACACTGGGTAACACCCATTCTCCATAAGCGTTTTCTGCGCTGCTGTCAGTAGCATGTCTAAAAGCATGCGTTAAAACACCATCTTTGTGATAAACCACTTTAGGGTGTGAACCCACTGTGTCTAAATCGCTCCAAGCTCGGCGCGTATAATCGCCATGGGCACTAACGGCCATATGAGTTGGTACGCGGTCAGTCAAATAGATAATAACCGTCTCTACATCATGTCGATGCCCGCCACCAAAATAATTCGTCGCCTGATCTTTTTCAAAATACATGTCATAAAGATGTGCCGAATACTCAACGCCATTTTCAACTTGAATTACATATCTATGATAAGTATTTGATACATCTAAGAAATTACCCGAACGGCAACCACCTGTAATTGTTCCAGACGTACTCAGTCCACCATTTTGATTACCTGTACGGCTGATAGCCGCAGCGGGATAACATCCGTCACCATCAAAATCAAATATCGGTGAATATGCATCAATTTGATTGACAGCAGTCGCATCAGGGATGCTTTTATAAGCTTCGTCAAGAGCTGGAAACTCATCAGCGTGAGCTGATGTAGTAACTGAACCGAGTAATGCCAATGCAAAACCGACTGCCTGTGTAGATTTAACAGTTTGAGCCGCCGTAAGTAAGCCTTTAATTTTTATCATAATTTTACTTCTCATGTTTGAAATTAACGATTTATTTAGCTTTATATGGATAACCAATTGAGGAGACACCCGTAAAGCAGGTGATTCAATTTCACTCATATATGAGCATTTGTCAACTATTATTTTATCGAAAGACAGGCTGTCTTCCTGAATGTATATAGGCTAAAGGGTAACTATGGAGAAAATGTGGGTTAAACTAACGAACAAGCGCACTTCACACATAGGTAATGAACGCCCCCCTGTTAAAGGGGCTTTTTAATAAATTCTTCAAAGTCATTAATCCCTAGGGGCTTGCTATACCAATAACCTTGTCCATAATCACAACCAAAACTCTCAAGAATTTTTGCTGTGGCTTCATCCTCTACCCCTTCTGCAACAACGGAGAGTTTGAGTATTTTAGCAATATTCAAGATAGATTCCACAAGTGCCGAGTCTTGCTTAGAATGGCTTACTGCCATGGTAAATTCACGGTCAACTTTGAGTATATCTAAAGGCAATTTCTTCAAATAGTTAAACGAAGAGTAACCGGTTCCAAAATCATCAACAGCAATACGAAACCCTATATCACGCAAAGTATTTAGCTTTCTGATTGTCGCATCCACATCACTAATAAAAGTACCTTCTGTAATTTCAATAATGATTTGTTCAGGGCGGACAGCGTTAATGCGGATCACCTCTTGAAGTGTTTCAACCAAATCACCATTGCGAAAGTGTTGCGGTGAAATATTAATACCATAAATGAAGTCAGAAAAGCCGAGCGAATTCCAGAGGCCTACCTGTTTACCAACCTCCTTAATAACCCACTCACTAATGGGAATAATCATACCGTTTTGCTCGGCCTCGGCAATGAACTCCAACGGCGAAGAAACAACTTCGCCATCCCTATACCAACGAATTAATGCCTCTGCCCCAACGATTTCACGCGTCGCTAAATTTACTTTCGGCTGATAAAACAAACTAAATTCATTATTCTTAAAAGCTGCGCTCAGCTCATTGCGAATAGACAAATGAAAATCAGAAGCACTAGACAAATTTTTGCTGTAAAACTGGAAGTTTTTCCTACCTTTATTTTTGGCATGGTACATCGCCAAATCTGCTTTTTTGATCAAGTCCTCAGTATCTATGGCATCACTAGGGTAGACGGATATACCTACCGATGTACCCACATAAATATCCTTCTCCTTAAGTACAAAGGCCTCTTCAAAGCACTGCATAATGCGCTCGGTCGCCTCTACAATTGCCGCCTTTGCACCCACATCCTCTAATAACACAACAAACTCATCCCCACCCAAGCGAGCCAGTGTATCTTTCTCTCTAATGACAGACTGGAGACGACTAGCAACCGCCTTTAGTAAATCATCACCAATGTCGTGACCCATGCTGTCATTCACATACTTAAAGCCGTCCAAGTCCATGAACAAAACCGCTAACTCTTTACCACTTCGCTTACTGTTAGCAATCGCCTGCTCAAGCCGGTCAAATAATAGGGCTCGGTTAGGTAGGCACGTTAAACGATCATGATTCGCATTATAGGTGGCCTCCCGCTCGCTCTTCTTCAAATCGGTAACATTCAGACCACTCCATACTCGCCCCTTCA
>CAZBWS010000041.1:2699-22767 GCA_964495705.1 uncultured Gammaproteobacteria bacterium | reverse complement strand
GTGGTCTTTGATAAATTTCCATAATTATTCAAATGATGCCTAGCACTAATAATCGGGGTCAGAGTAAATTTTCTATTTCAACTAAGCCGTAGACACCAACGGCTGAATATCTCTACCCGCAAAACTCTGCTCCGCAACTTCCAGCTCGTAGTTACTTTGCAAATTCATCCAGCTCTGAGCATCAGTATTAAAGTACTGAGCCAGGCGCAGAGCGGTGTCGGCTGTGATGCCACGCTGGCCGCGCACTATGTCATTGATACGGGCAGGAGTTATGTTCAATGTGCGTGCTAAGGCATTGCTAGATAGACCATAGGGTTCCATAAAGTCGTGTTTCAGAACTTCGCCAGGGTGTATGGGTGTTAGTTGTGTCATATAGCCTCCTAGTGGTAGTCCACAATTTCTACGTCGTAAGCGTCGCCGTTTTCAAAGTGAAAACAGATGCGCCACTGATCATTGATGCGGATGCTGTATTGCCCCGCACGATCGCCGCGCAGCAGTTCCAAGCGGTTGCCAGGAGGGACGCGTAAAAAATCTAAGTTTGTCGCGGCTTTAAGCTGAGCTAGCTTGCGGCGAGCCACGTTTTCTATATTTACAAAACGGCGTACACGCTGATTGCTCGCAAGTTGCTCAGTTTGTCGGCAGCGATAGCTTTTAATCATATTTATACTGTATATCGATAATCGATATATTGCAAGGTGAGGCGATCGGAGTTAATGCGGATAGCCCAAAAAAACCTACCCGAATAGTCTCTAAAACAAAGCCCACCACCCACAAAAAAAGCCCGAAGCAAACGCCTCGGGCCTTTTCAAATCCAAAATGGATTACGCTAAGTTAGCCTAGGCTTACATCGCTTTCAAAACCACTGGACGAGCCAGATCCGTAGAAGGCGGTGTAAAGCGAGTTAGGTCGATGCCTTCAACCGCTTCCTTGTACTCTTCTAGCGTCGGGAAACGACCCAAGATAGTTGATAGAACAACCATTGGCGTAGAGCCCAATAGTGATTCACCTTTCTTCTCGCTACTGTCTTCTACAACACGGCCTTGGAATAGACGAGTTGAAGTCGCTAGTACCGTATCACCGGCTTCCGCTTTTTCCTGGTTACCCATACATAGGTTACAGCCAGGGCGCTCTAAATACATTTGGTTCTGGTACTTGGTACGTGCTTCTTCCTTCGGGTTCTCGTCGTTAAACTCGAAACCGGCGTACTTCTGAAGCAGCTCCCAATCGCCTTCTGCTTTTAGCTCGTCAACGATGTTGTAAGTAGGTGGTGCGACAACAAGAGGCGCCTTAAACTCGATAGGGCCTTTCTTTTCTAGGTTGCGGAACATTTGGGCGATGATTTTCATGTCGCCTTTGTGAACCATGCAAGAACCCACAAAACCAAGATCAACCTTGCGGCCATCGTAGTAAGAAGTCGGGCGGATCACGTCGTGAGTGTAACGCTTAGAGACGTCGTCGTTGTTGACGTCTGGGTCAGCAATCATTGGCTCTTCGATGGTGTCTAGATCAACCACAACTTCAGCGTAGTACTTGGCGCTGTCGTCAGGTGCAAGGGCAGGGGCTTCGCCAGACTGTACTTCGGCAATACGCTTGTCGGCTAGGTCAATTAAACCCTGCAGCATGTTGTCGCGGTTTTCCATGCCCTTGTCGATCATGATCTGGATGCGAGATTTCGCCAGCTCTAAAGATTCGATTAGCGTGTCGTCAGTAGAAATACAGATAGAGGCCTTGGCCTTCATCTCTGCAGTCCAGTCCGTAAAGGTGAAGGCTTGGTCAGCAAGCAAAGTACCGATTTGTACTTCGATGACACGGCCCTGGAAGACGTTTTCGCCTTTAAACTGCTTCAGCATTTGCGCTTGCGTTGAGTGAACGATATCACGGAAGTCCATATGGCCTTTCATTTTGCCTTTGAAGGTAACCTTCACAGACTCAGGTATAGGCATAGCACATTCGCCCGTCGCCAGAGCGATAGCCACCGTACCGGAATCAGCACCGAAGGCGACACCTTTAGACATACGGGTGTGAGAGTCACCACCAATGATGATTGCACGATCATCAATGGTGATGTCGTTCAATACCTTGTGGATCACGTCCGTCATGGAGTGGTAAACACCCTTGGGGTCACGTGCAGTGATCACGCCGAAGTCGTTCATGAACTTCATCAAACGAGGGATGTTAACCTGTGCCTTGCTATCCCATACAGATGCCGTGTGGCAGCCCGACTGGTATGCGCCGTCAACACTGGGAGAGATAACCGTTGCCGCCATAGACTCCAGTTCCTGAGATGTCATCAGGCCAGTGGTATCTTGAGAACCAACGATGTTCACTTTAACGCGAACGTCAGAACCGGTGTGTAGCGCTGTTTTCGATACTACGCCAACCGCGTTGCGGTTGAATATTTTCTCAACAGCCGTCAGGCCTTGGCCTTCAACAGAAATTTCTTTAGATGGTGCGAATACCGCTGGGGCTTGAATGCCTAGAGCTTCGGCGGCGAAGGTCTGTAGCTTCTTGCCGAAGGTGAGGGCATAAGAGCCGCCAGCCTTCATGAACTCGACTTTCTGTGGCGTGAAGGCGCTAGATACATCCGCTAGCTCTTCGCTGCCGTTGTAAAGCTTCTTCGCCTTAGTATCGATGGTTAGCACCGTACCGGTGGCTACCGAGTAGGCTTCTTCTAGTACTGCGTCACCGTTGTCATCAAACACAACTTCGCCGTTTGCGTCGGTTTTATTTACCCAGTTTTTAAGGTCTAGACCAATACCGCCGGTTACGCCAACCGTGGTTAGGAAGATCGGTGCGATGCCGTTAGTACCAGCAACAACAGGTGCGTTGTTGATGAATGGGATGTAAGGAGAGGTTTTCTTACCCGCCCATAGTGCCACGTTGTTAACGCCAGACATACGTGAAGATCCAACACCCATGGTGCCTTTCTCAGCGATTAGCATCACTTTAGCGTCAGGGTGCTTTTTGCCTAGGGCAACGATTTCCTGCTGTGCTTCTGGAGTGATCATGCACTGGCCGTGTAGCTCACGGTCAGAGCGAGAGTGCGCTTGGTTACCAGGGGATAGCAAGTCAGTAGAGATATCACCTTCACCTGCGATGTAGGTAACAACGTCAATCTTTTCTGGGATATCGTCAAGCTTAGTGAAGAACTCCGCCTTCGCGTAGCTTTCTAGAATGTCCTTCGCGATGGCATTGCCCGCTTTGTAGGCATCATCTAGGCGAGAAGTGTCCGCTTCGTATAGGAAAACCTGAGTCTTTAGTACTTCGCCAGCGGCAGAATTGTTACTGTCCTCAGATAGGGCGATGTCGAGTAGGGCCTTAACTGAAGGGCCGCCTTTCATGTGAGATAGCTGCTCTAGGGCAAACTCAGCGCTGATTTCAGCCACTGTTTCTGCGCCGGTTACGATGTCTTTTAGGAACTGAGCTTTAACAACGGCCGCTGGCGTGGTGCCTGGCAGTGTGTTGTAAATGAAGAAATTCAGCGAGTCTTCGCGATGCTCGTTGCCCGTATCTTTGATCTGAGCGATAAGCTCTTCTACCAAGTCGGCAGCATCGATAGGTTTGGGGTTCAATCCTAGGTCTTTTTTACGAACCTCAATTTCTTCTAGATATTCAGTATATAAGCTCATGCAAATCTCTCACTTAGTTGCTATTTCAGTGTCTACATTGATTGTTATCCAAACGGATAATCAATGCGGATAGGCTAAAAAGGCTAGTTTTTATGGGTGAATCTTAAAATTTAGGTGACGAATTGTACCTGAATAGGCCTAAAAAGTTAAGATCTGCGTGTTATTAGCTAATGCTTGTCTGCATGGCGCTTTCACGCCAATGTAACGTTATGCCCTAGAGGCTCGTTTTAAATGCTCATAAACCCTCTGTGCAAATATGCAGGAATGTCTTAGCATAGCGCCTTCGATTGTGAGGCGCTTTTTTATGTCCGACCCCAAAGCTGTTTTATCTGCTCAAGACTCCCCCCTGCAACATATCCGCATTGTCATGGTGAATACTTTTCACCCCGGTAATATCGGTGCCGTAGCCCGTGCAATGAAGAACATGGGGGTGTATGAGCTAGTGTTAGTTGAACCTCTTGAGTTTCCCCATGATGAGGCGACGAGTCGAGCGGCAGGTGCGGTGGATATACTAGAAAATGCTCGAGTAGTTGCTACGGTGGAAGAGGCGCTGGAAGGCTGTAGTTTGGTTGCCGCGACTAGCGCGCGCCGCCGCGGTTTTGCCTGGCCCATGCAGTCTGCACGCTCGGCGATGCAGCAGGCTTATTCTGAAGCCAGTAACGGTGCCAAGATAGCTATTATGTTTGGCCCAGAACGTTCTGGGTTGCCCAGTGAAACGCTGCGTTTAGCCAATATGCATGTTTATATCCCTGCGAACCCCGAATACGATGTGTTGAATGTAGCTTCTGCGGCGCAAACCCTGTGTTATGAGTTGTGGGTGACTCACTCGGAAGGTGCGCTGCCAGAGCAGATCGACAAGGCCGAGTATCCTAGTCACGATGCCGTAGAGCATTTTTATGGGCACCTGGAAGAGGTGTTAAATCACACAGGCTTTATCAACACGAAACATGCGGGGGATATTATGGTGAAGCTAAGGCGTTTGTTTACCAAGGCGCGCCCCGAGGTGGGGGAGTTGAAGATACTGCGTGGGGTGTTGGCTTCTATCCAAAAGCCAAAAGGCTAGTCTTTTAAATGGTTCTCGGTAAAGGTTTTTTCTAATACGACTTTGCCTTGAATTAAGGCTTCTATTTTGTCGCCCACTTTAGGCTTTTCACCATAATAAATACCGTAATACTCTTTGTTTAGATTATTGTTTTTTTCTTGGGGGAGCGTTAGTACAAGCTGTTCGTTATAGTGAATTTCAAAGGCTTGGTTTTGGTAGGTGGGGTCAAAGTCGGGTTCTATATCTAATAGTATGAAGTCATTGCTTTGACATTCAAAGTCAATTTCTAAGTGACCTACTCCCTTGGAGTATAAATTTATTTCAACCTCCCATGCCTTCTCTTTAATGCCTTGATGCTCTATGTTTTCAATGCCAAATGATACAAGTGCATCGATAACTTGTTGGCAGGGAGCCCCCATTTTTAGTGATACTAATTCGTTGGTTTTTAGAATGAGATTGTAGTCATCTGAGCTTCCAGGGTTTCTTAGTGTTTGTGTGGCGAGTATATCTTTTAAGGGATAGGAATAAGAAGTGTCGAGCTCTTCATGGGGCGAATTCATCGTTATCCCTCTAGCGTTAATGGTTATTTCCCAGTAGCCACCAAACCTTATATGTTTAACTCCAGACTGAGTGACAAAGAGTCCTACAATGCCGAAAATAGATGTTATTAATACGACAATCCATTCAACTTTATCTTCTTTGCTATAGATGAATGCATTGACGCCAATAAATATAGCAATCAGAGCTAAACCAATAGCTACATATTGTATGCCAACAGTTTTAGCTGAGATCTTGTGATAAAAATCCATGGTTTCGAACGAGCCTGTAGCAGAAGAGTGAAATGCGGATTGGCAGTAATGTTAACTATATAATTGTTGTATACGAGCTGTATGATCATGGATCCAAACTAAAACTAGCTTTACCACTTGAGCCACTTTCACCTGCCCCATCACTTAAACCCCAATCACCAGGCTCTGGTGCTGGGGTAGTGTCTTTAGGCGGTGCAGGAATGGTTGTGCCTTCTGCTGCCAAGTCCGCTTCTATCGCTTCGGGAGCGGGGGTGAAGTCGGCGGGGGCCGGCTCTACTAAAAAGCCACTTTGATCGCTCATCGATAAGCCGTCCAATGGTCCCGCTTCTAGGTTGACGACGGTTTGCGGCGCTGCGCGTAAGCTCGCATCCGCCTCGGGGTTGTAGCTCACTTCATCGCCACTAGTAGGTGCGGATGGGCTACTAGACGGCGGTTCAGCGGGCGGCGCTGATGCAGTAATGGTTTCTTCTTTGACAGCTGGGGTCGCGGCCGGTGCAGGTGCTGCCATGTCTTTGGCGTAGGCCTTGGCACCCGCCTTAGCAAAGGCGGCGACAAATTTGTTTGCAGTAGCTTCGTCGACGTTTTTTTTAATCGCCACTGGCTTACCAGAAAACAGGGCGGTGAGTTTGGCAGCGTCGGCTTTAAACATCGCGCCGATTTTTTGCTGTACGGCGGCGCGGTCGGCTCCGTCTAGAATTTCACCTTTAAATACAATTGCGTAGGTATTGCTCATAGTTATTATTCTCTGCACCTAATATTGGGCTGGATTTGTCATGCTATTAACTCCACTATATACCAACAAATACCTATTTCAATATGACCGAGTTAAGAATAAGTGAACATACTAAATCCCACGCTTTTATTAGAGCTCAGCATGATTGTTGTGCTAGTGGTTGCCGTACTACAGTGGCGCTTTATGGCGGCCTTACGCAAGCGTATTGCTGATCTACAGCTACAACTAGCCGAAAAAGGCGAGCAGGCCTCGGCGATTCAATTGGCGGCTGTTCCTGCAGAAGAGATAGGCGGTGGTCGTCCCTATGTGAAAATAATCGTTAAAAACCCCTTGGCAGTTGCAGAGCAGGAAGCGGCCGTTGGCGGTGTTGCGGGTGCTTTGGCGCCGGCCTTAGTGAAAAAACGTGTTTATCAAGATTTGCGTAAGGAATTGGCAGCAGAGCTGCAGCAACGGGGTATTGCGGCGCAAGTGAGTGTGCAAATTAATGAGAGGGATTGCTAATGTTGTGGTTATTACTTGGCTTATCGTGTGTACTTATATTGATACTGTTTTTGCAATGGGTGAATTACCGCCAAGTGCAGCTGCAGCTGGATGACTTTCAAGCGAGTGTTGATGCCTTTGTACATCAAACGATAGAACAACAGGTCACCTTAGAGCATATGATGCAGGCGGCGACAACTTCTGTGGAGGATGTGCACAAGGCATTCTCGGATGTATCCTTTGATATTTTAGAATCCATTCCGCAAACTCAGGAAGTAGGCAAGCGCATGCGTAAGGTCCACGATCAATCGGCCAGTGGCGTGTATGGCACGATGCGTTCGGTGGGTAAGGGTTTGGGGGTGATTCGCAATGAAATCAGCTCTATTCGCAAACAACGCGAAGGCCAAGAAGATAAGGACAAATAAAGCAGGAAAAGGCATAATTCCAGCCTGTTGACATATACATGTTGTCATCCTGAGTGGAGCTTTAGCGGAATCGAAGGATCTTAGTTTCGACTTACATCAGTGAGCCAGATCCTTCGGCTACACTGTGTTTCGCTCAGGATGACAGTAACATCGCATTAAAAAAGACTGAAAATGACCCGTTACACTTGGCACGAACAACAATGGCAATCTGTAGAAACTCGCTTACAGCAGGGTAGGTTGCCCCATGCGCTGTTGCTAACCGGGCCACAAGGCGTGGGTAAGGTAGAGTTTGCCCAGCAACTGGCTGCGGGTTTAATGTGTTCGCAGGCACCTGCTGCTCAGGCTTGTGGCCAGTGCCAGAATTGCAATTTAGTCGCTGCGGGTACCCACCCAGATAAAAAACAGCTGACTTTTGACGTGGACGCCAAAAGTGGCAAAGTCGCAAAAGAACTTAAAATTGATCAGATTCGCTCCATGGCTGAAAGCCTCGCTCTGACCGCACAATTTGGTGGTTATAAGGTGGCGATTGTTTATCCTGCTGAGCGTATGAATCAGAATGCTGCCAATGGTATTTTGAAAACATTGGAAGAGCCAACAGAGAAGACGCTACTGATTTTAGTGACAGATTTCCCCTCACGTTTATTGCCGACTATTCGCAGTCGCTGTCAAGAAATTCGTTTTACTGCCCCTGCAAAAGAGCAGGCTAAGCAATGGCTAGGTAGTACTTTACCCGGTATGGATGCGGAGCCGTTACTGGCTATGGCGAATGGTGCGCCGTTACAAGCGTTGAAAGCAGGGCAAGAGGGCTGGTTGGATTTGCGTAACGACTTTTATGCTCAGCTAATTGCTGTGTCGCAGCATAAGCTTAGCCCTGTTGCGCTGGCAGCTCAATTAGCCAAGCAGCCATTAGACCTATTAGTGGTGTGGGGGATATCTTGGGTTAATGATTTGATCAAATTACAACAAGTCAATGACGTTACACAAATTGCTAATAGCGACTACGCTCAGACCTTGTCGGAGTTGGCGCCAAGAGCTAGTTTGCTAGGCCTGTATGCTTGGTATGACGATCAGGTAAAGCTACAGACTCTCGTGCAGCGTTCTTTAAATCCTCAACAGCTACTGGAAAAAAGTCTATTAGATTGGCAGGCCGTGTTTAAGGCTTAATAAATGTATCGAGTACTTGTTGGGCTAGGGTATCAATGTCCATGCTCTTGTCCTGCTTATACCAATTGATTGTCCAGCTGACGGCTCCCGTCAATAAACGCCTGAAAATAAAGGCGTCTGTGTGTAGTTTACCTGCACCAATATTTTCTTGAATGACGTCTAGCCACGTTCTCTCATATATTTCACGAAGCTTTAAAATATCTTGCTGCTTTTCTGGGGAGAGAGATCGCCATTCAAACACC
The DNA here is from genome assembly GCA_964495705.1 of uncultured Gammaproteobacteria bacterium. Lineage (GTDB taxonomy): Bacteria > Pseudomonadota > Gammaproteobacteria > HTCC5015 > HTCC5015 > CAZBWS01. The sequence continues at coordinate 14,243 of CAZBWS010000041.1, read as the reverse complement.
AAGACGGTCATCGCTTCCCCTGTGTCCCCATTAATAAATTGTAGTTCTTGTTTGATTAATTCAAGTAGGCGTAGTTCTGGCCTATCCGCATTCGCTACGGCGTGATTTAAACGTTCCGTATTCAGTAAAATGGTTTCTCGCATCACCTCATACAGAATGGCTTCCTTATTCTTAAAGTGGTGGAAGATGCTGCCCGACAGTATCCCGACGACAGCGGCTAAGTCACGTGTGGTGGTTTTCTCGTAACCTTTTTCTCGAAACAGCTTGGCGGCTGCTTGTAGTAACTTACCTTTGGCGCTACTAGGCGCTGTTATCACGCCATTTGTGACTAAATTATCAACGATATGCTGCATCTGCGAAAAAACTCTCTAAACTGTGTTTACAAACCAAGCGCTTGCTTGGTATTGTAGCTGCACTTGAGCTTTGTGGCCACCGCTAAATTCCCATTCATTGAATAATTAAGGCTTTATAAGTGACTGATAATAATGAGAAAATAATTAAAATAGGCTGTGCCTCTGGCTTCTGGGGAGATACTTCTACCGCGGCGGCTCAGTTGGTGCATAAATCTAATATTGATTATTTGGTATTTGATTATTTAGCCGAAGTGACGATGTCACTACTCTCTGCTGCAAAATTAAAAAACCCTGCCTTGGGTTATGCCACAGACTTTGTTGGACATGTGCTGAACCCTTTATTAAAGCCTATCGCCCAGAAGGGTATTAAAGTCGTCAGCAATGCGGGGGGCATGAATCCCTTGGCTTGTCGTGATGCACTGCTTACCTTGATTGAAGAGCAAGGGCTGGATTTGAACGTCGCGGTGGTTAGCGGTGATGATTTGATGCCTAATGCCGAAGTACAAGCAAGCGAAATTCGCGAAATGGAAACGGGTGCTGTATTACCCGGTGACGTTGTAAGTATGAATGCCTATCTAGGCGCTTCGGCGATTACTTTAGCTCTAGAGCAAGGTGCTGATATTGTTATTACGGGCCGCATTGCCGATAGCGCTGTTGTCTTGGGGCCTTTAGTACATGAGTTTGGCTGGGCTTGGGGTGACTACGATAAGTTATCTCAGGGGAGTTTAGCTGGCCATGTTATCGAATGCGGCGCACAGTGTACTGGCGGTAATTTCACCGACTGGCAAGACGTGGCGAATTCCCCGAATGGCGGCTACGCCAACATGGGCTTTCCCATTGTGGAATGTGCGGCAGATGGCAGCTTTGTAACAACCAAGCCTGAGGGTACTGGGGGGCTGGTTTCTCGCGGTACCGTGTCTGAGCAAATTGTTTATGAAATTGGCGACCCCGCTAACTATTATCTCCCCGATGTTATTTGCGACTGGACAGAAGTTGAGTTGCAAGAGCTGGGTGAAAACCGTGTGCGTGTCAGTCACGCCAAGGGCCGTGAGCCCAGTAGCACTTATAAAGTCTCTGCGACTTATCGTGACGGTTACCGCTGCACTGCCAGCTTCACCCTAGGAGGGCATGAAGCCAAAGCCAAGGCAGAGGCCGTTGCCGATGCTATTTTGGCAAAAACCGAGGCGGTATTTAAGCTGCAAGGGGCACCAGGCTACAGCCAAACTAGCGTGGAAATACTCGGTACAGAAACGACCTATGGAGCCCAAGCGCGCATGCAAGGTAACCGTGAGGTGGTCGTGAAAATTTCAGTCACTCATGTAGCGCGCCAGGCCTTGCAATTTTTTGCTACCGAGATTGCCCAAGCCGCTACTGGCATGGCGCCAGGGCTGACCGGCTTGATGGGGGGGCGTCCCAAAGTCAGTCCAGTGATTCGGTTGTTTTCATTTCTGTGGCCTAAAGATCAGGTGGCTGTTAGTACTTATTTAGCTGATAGCCAGTCTAAGGTGGAGGTCTTAAGTACAGCTGGTTCTGAAGCCATTGTCGAGCACCAAGCTGCTAATGATGTAAAAGCTTGCGAGACGCAAGTTAGCCTGCGCCAACTTGCTTGGGCGCGTAGTGGCGATAAAGGTAATCATAGTAATATCGGCGTGATTGCCCGCGACCCTGCTTATATTCCCTATATCAATAAAGCGCTCAGTGCAGCCCTTGTAGCCGACTATATGCAACATGTCTTTGATCATGGGGATATGCCACTAGAAGAAAAAATTCAGCGCTGGTATTTACCGGGTTTAAATGCATTTAATTTTTTATTAAAGAATAGTCTAGGTGGCGGAGGTATTGGCAGTTTGCGCGCCGACCCCCAGGGCAAGGCTTATGCTCAGCAGCTATTGGATATTCAAATAGCGGTTCCAGCAGGTTTAATTAAATGAATAAATATAAATCCATATTTCGCAGCGATGCCTTTGCTGAAAAAACTATCTTAGTTACCGGAGGGGGTAGTGGTATTGGGCGCTGTGTTGCCCACGAGCTTATGAGCTTAGGGGCTAGGTTGGTCTTAGTTGGCCGTAGCATTGAAAAGCTAGAAACGGTATCGGCCGAACTACTAGAAGACTATGGAAAAAACGCAGCTTGTTATAGCTTGGATATCCGTGATGAAGCTGCGGTAGTCGCGACGATTCACAAAATTCTTTCTGAGCAGGGCGGGATTCATGGTCTGGTGAACAATGCGGGTGGCCAGTTCCCATCACCGCTGGAGCATATTTCAGCGAAGGGCTTTGACGCAGTGATTAAGACCAATTTGACGGGCGGCTTCTTAGTTTCTCGTGAGTTGTACAAGCAGTGCATGGCAGAGCAAGGTGGCTCTGTGGTGAATATCACCGCAGACAACTTCAAAGGCATGCCTGGTATGGCGCACTCAGGCGCCGCTCGTGCAGGTATGCAAAACCTCACTAAAACTGCGGCGATCGAGTGGGCCAAGTCGGGGGTTAGGGTGAATGCTGTGGCACCGGGTTATATTGCCTCCAGTGGTATGGATACCTACGATAAAGAACTGATCAAACCCATTATTGGCCATGCTCAACAGTCTACCCCTTTGCGCCGTTTAGGTTTGGAAGCTGAGGTTAGCTCGGCGATTATTTATTTACTCAGCGATGCTGCAGCCTTTATTACGGGACTGACTATGCGTGTGGACGGTGGCTCAGCGCAGACTGCGGTAATGTGGGAGCTGGAGGGGAAAAATAATGTAGCACCTTTTGACGCTTTTCAGCGCGCGGTAGTACCAGAAGTTATTCAAGAATTAGATAAAGAAGCTTAGATAAATATGCCAGTACTAGAATCAGAAGTCGATATCAATAGCGCCGACTATCAAGCCAATGTTGTAGCTATGCAAAGCTTGGTAGATGAGTTTCGCGAAATCGAATCGCGCAGTGTTAAAGAGGCAGAGTCCAAGCGTGCACGCTATGCCAAGCGTGGAGAAATACTCCCTCGCGATCGCCTCAGCCTGTTGTTGGATACAGGCTCTCCATTCGTAGAGCTGAGTTCCTTGGCTGGCTTTCAAATGCACGATGATGACGATGGCACGCTTGCAGGTGGAGGCATCATCGCAGGCATTGGTTTTATTGCGGGTATTCGCTGCTTAGTACAGCTGAATAATTTTGCCATTAAAGGTGGCACCATTTCTCCAGCGGGTTTGGATAAAACGTTGCGCCTGCATCAAATCTCCAAAGAAAATAAGCTGCCTATTGTTAGTCTTGCGCAAAGTGGCGGTGCCAACTTGAACTATGGTGCTGAAGTGTTCGTGCAAGGCGCGCGCTGCTTTGCCAATCAGGCTAGGTTATCCGCATTAGGGCTGCCACAGATTACTGTAGTACACGGCAGCGCCACCGCAGGTGGTGCTTACCAGCCAGGCTTGTCTGACTACGTGATTATGGTGAAGAAAAAGGCCACTATGTATTTGGCCGGGCCACCATTGCTGTATGCGGCGACAGGGGAGGTAGCCACTGATGAGCAGTTAGGTGGCGCAGAGATGCATACAGAAACTGCAGGCACCGGCGAGTATCTAGCAGAGGATGATCGCGACGGTATTTTGATTGCAAGACAAATACTGCAGCAGCTACCGTGGAATGAGCAGTTGCGTGTCGGTATAGAGAAAGAATACGAAGAGCCGTTGTACTCGCCAGATGAATTACTGGGCGTCGTGCCCTGTGATACCAAGAAGCCCTATGACGTTAGAGAAATTCTAGCGCGCATTGCGGATGGTTCAGACTTCTTACCTTTCAAGCAAGAATTTGATGCACAAACCGTATGCGGCTTTATAAAAATCGAAGGCCACTCCCTCGGCATTATTGGCAATAATGGCCCTATCACACCTAACGGTGCAGCCAAGGCTGCCCAGTTTATTCAGTTGTGTGAACAGGGCAATACGTCATTATTGTTCTTACACAATACGACAGGCTTTCAAGTGGGTACGGAGTCCGAGCAAAACGGCGTTATTAAGCACGGTTCTAAAATGTTACAGGCGGTGGCTAACTGTAGCGTGTCAAAATTTTCCATCGTTATCGGGGGCTCTTATGGCGCGGGTAATTACGCCATGTGTGGGCGTGGATTAGATCCGCGCTTTATCTTTGCTTGGCCGAATGCGCGCACGGCGGTGATGGGGGGGGCGCAGGCGGGTAAAGTATTACGCATTGTTACAGAGCAAAAAATGAAGCGTGCAGGGCAAGAGGTGCAAGACGCTATGTTAGATGCAATTGAGCAAAAGACAGCGGCTAAGCTAGATGCAAGCTCTACGGCATTATTTGGCACGGCACGTTTATGGGACGATGGTTTAATCGACCCAAGAGATACACGCAAGTTGCTAGGGTTTTTATTGGCCACTTGTAATGAAGCTGAGCGCCGTGAGTTAAAGCCGATTGGCTTTGGCGTGCCACGTTTCTAAACCATATATAAAAAATTATTAAAGAGGTAGTGCTATGCAATTCACAGCAGAACATGAAGAATTTCGCCGTACGGTAAAACAGTTTGTTGATAATGAAATCAATCCCCATGTAGAACAGTGGGAAAAAGACGGTCTATTCCCCGCCAAAGAGCTATTTATGAAAATGGGGGAGTTGGGTCTATTAGGCGTGACTAAGCCAGAAGAGTATGGCGGTCTGGGTTTAGATTTAAGTTATGGTTTGGTTGTGGCGGAAGAGCTAGGCGCTATTCACTGCGGCGGGATTCCGATGGCCATTGGTGTGCAAACGGATATGGCTACACCTGCACTGGCTTTGCATGGAAGCAAAGAGTTATGTGAGAAATATTTGACTAAGGCCATTAGCGGCGAAGCGGTATTCTGTATTGGTGTGTCTGAACCTAACGCTGGATCTGATGTTGCGGGTGTGAAAACCACAGCGGTTCGCGACGGCGATGATTATGTGATCAATGGCACTAAGATGTGGATTACTAACTCTACCCAAGCGGACTATATGTGTTTGTTGGCGAACACGTCTGACGGCCCCTTCCACAAAAATAAATCCCTTATTTTAGTACCTATGGATGTAGACGGTATCGAAGTAGCACCTAAGCTAGATAAGCTGGGTATGCGCTCATCAGATACGGCTCAGGTGTTTTTTAAAGACGTACGTGTCCCCGCGAAAAACCTAATTGGCCAAGAAGGTATGGGTTTTATCTTACAGATGCAGCAGTTTCAGGAAGAGCGAATTTTCGGTGCCGTGGTCTGCTTAAAAGCTCTGGAAAACTGTATTCGTGAAACCATTGAATACACCAGCCAGCGTATGGCTTTTGGTAAGTCTATTTTAGATAACCAAGTGGTTTCTTTTCGACTGGCAGAACTACAAGCTGAGATCGAAGCACTGCGTGCACTAACCTACCGAGCCTGTGAAGTTAATATGCAGGGTGAAGACGCTACTTATCTAGCAACCGCAGCGAAGCTAAAGGCAGGGCGTTTGTGTCGTGAAGTTACAGACGCTTGCTTACAGTACTGGGGGGGGATGGGCTTTATGAACGAGAACCTGATTTCACAGTATTATCGCGACATGCGTTTGGTTTCTATTGGCGGTGGTGCCGATGAGGTGATGTTGGGTATTTTATGTAAGTTTATGGGTATGTTACCCAAGGCTAAATAATGCGTTTCCAAAAAATATTAATTGCTAATCGGGGTGAAATCGCTTGCCGTGTTATTGAATCGGCCAAGCAACAAGGGTATGAGACAGTCGCGGTGTACTCGGAAGCCGATGCCGATGCGCGTCATGTACAACTAGCCGATGAGTCAGTTTGTATTGGCGCAGCGGCGGTGTCGGAATCCTATTTGTGTGGGGGCAAGATCTTAGCGGCAGCTGCACAAACGGGTGCAAAAGCGATTCACCCGGGTTACGGTTTTCTATCTGAAAATGCCGCTTTTGCTCAATCCTGTGAATCAGCGGGTATTGTCTTTGTGGGACCACGTGCCGATGCTATTGAATTAATGGGTTCTAAGCGTCAATCGAAGATCGCAATGCTCGCCGCTCAAGTACCTTGCGTACCCGGCTATGAAGGTGCCGATCAAGCAGATGATGTACTCGTGGGCGAGGCAGATAAGATCGGCTACCCCGTAATGGTTAAAGCGTCTGCGGGCGGCGGTGGGCGTGGCATGCGTGTGGTGAGCAGCAATGCGGATATGCTGGAAGCCTTGAAATCCGCGCGCTCTGAAGCGCAGAACGCTTTTGGTTCAGGTGAGTTGATTCTTGAGAAGGCCGTTATTGGGCCTCGCCACATTGAGATACAGGTTTTTGCCGATGAACAGGGCAATACGGTTTATCTTGGAGAGCGCGACTGCTCTTTGCAACGCCGTCACCAAAAAGTGGTGGAAGAAGCTCCTTCACCCTTTGTGGGCGAAGAGCTGCGCAAAGCGATGGGTGCTGCTGCGGTGGAGGCAGCCAAAGCCTGTCACTATCGCGGCGCTGGCACAGTGGAGTTCTTGGTCGATAGCGAGAGCAATTTCTATTTCTTGGAAATGAATACCCGTTTGCAGGTTGAGCATCCTGTGACTGAAATGATCACGGGTCTAGACTTGGTGGCTCTACAGTTACAAGTCGCCCAGGGTGAGGAGCTGGGTTTTAGCCAGGCCGATGTGACGCTGACCGGTCATGCTATCGAAGTGCGTTTGTATGCAGAAGATCCCGCGCAAGACTTTATGCCGCAAACAGGGCAGGTGCTGCGCTGGCAACCTTCTGATTCTGCGCGTAACGATCATGGCATTGTCGAAGGCCAAGAAATCAGCGCCCACTACGACCCTATGATTGCCAAGGTGATTAGCTATGCACCCACACGTACACAGGCGATTGCCAAGCTGCGCAAGGCACTGACGGATACGCAGTTATTAGGCTTAAAGCACAATGCGGCCTTCTTGAATGAGCTACTAAACACGAATGTTTTTCACAGTGGTGAGGCGACCACGCAATATATAGAAGAGAGCTTTTTACCCAGCTATAACGGTAATGCAGATAGCCCCTCTATGGCCTTGGCTGCCCTAGTTATTTATTTAAACTCTCAATTGGCAGATGAAGCGCGCAGGGCTTGGTGGAGTGTCGCGACTATGCCGTGGCCTGTGCGTTTGCAACTGGGGGATAAAAATACTGAAGTCACGGTACGTGAAGCGCAAGCTGGAGAGTTTGAGGTTTGTGTAGCAGGAGAGTTGTTGAGCTTAACGGATATACAGCTAGATGATAGTGCTATACATGCTCGCATCGGTGACCAGCGCCATAGGGCTCACTACCTGTCGCAAGCGAACACACTGTGGCTAAGTAACCGCGTTGGTTGCTTTCCCTTCGAGAATACCACTCATCTGCGTGATAGCGGCGCGGCTGATGGCGCAGGCGAGCGCGTGGTACGCAGCAAGATTAATGCAGCGGTTGTTGCGTTGGAAGTAGAGCTTGGGCAGGGCGTTAACAAGGGGCAGACCTTAGCGGTATTAGAGGCTATGAAGATGGAACACCCTTACAAAGCACCGCGCGATGGTGTGATAGAGGCTATCCGCATTGAAGTGGGTACACAGGTGAAGCCAAAACAGGTGCTAATCGAGCTAGCCGAAGACTGATTTTATGTGTATCTTTAGGGCAACAATAACAGGGGAACCTCTATGAGCGCACCAGGCGGCCGTCAGGGCATATTAAACTTAGCGATTAAAGATAAAGGCGCGCTGTATGCGGCGTTTATGCCCTTTGTGAAAAACGGTGGACTATTTATTCCTACGCCTAAGGAATACAAGCTAGGTGATGAGGTATTTATGTTGCTGACCTTGATGGATGATGCGACAAAGTTGCCCGTTGCAGGTAAAGTGGTTTGGATCACCCCCGCAGGAGCGCAAGGCAATAAGACGGCAGGTATTGGTGTGCAGTTCTCCGAGCAGGACAACGGTCAAACTAGTCGTAAAATTGAAGGCTTCCTCGGTGGAGCCCTTAAGGCTGATCGACCGACACATACAATGTAATCTTTATAAAAAGGCGCTACTGGCGCCTTTTTTATGGTCTAGTCATGTCTAAACTCTCCGACTTCGAGAAGCAAAAAGCTGCTGCACAACGCCGTGCGGATAAGCAGCGGGAGAAACAAAACTCGCCTGAATATAGAGCTAAGCAGCTTGAAAAACAGCGCGAGTCTACCCAGCGGCAACAACAGAAGCAGCGGGACAAACAACAGGCTAGGCTAGGGGATCCCGAGTATCGCCAAGTGCAGCTGGAGAAGGCGAGAGCTAAGCAAGAAGAGCAGCGCGTTAAACAAAAGGCTAAGGCTCAGCTTAAGCCGCAAAAATCAATTAAGGCAAAACCCGCTAAGCCTGTCGATGTTGAAGCTCAACGCGCCAAGCAATTAGCCGCCGCCCAGCGTCAGCAGCAACGCCAGCGTGACAAACAGCAGGCCCAATTAGCAGACCCTGAGTATCAACAGCGTAAAAAAATATCCTCTAGGGTGAAGCCGATTAAGAGCAAGGGCCTAAAGGGCAGGGCAAGAACGGCAGAGGAAAAGCGTTTGGAGACTTTAATAGCGCGCATCGGCTGTATCTGTTGTAAAAACAAGGGCTGGTATACCGAGGCGATGAATAACCAAGAGGGTCAACACTTTATTTCAATGCATCATGTGGACGGCCGAACCAAGCCTTGGTGCCATGCCAAGCAGCTACCCCTATGCCAGTATCATCACGATACGCCTCCACCACAGGGGGCACCAGAGCAGTTGTTCCCCTTACACGGCACAGGCCGCAAGTTATGGGAGAAGGTGAATGGCACTCAGGCGGAGCTGTTGCAGCAGGTCTATGACATGGTGGGGGAACAACCGCCTTGGCTGCAGGTTGAAGCGATAGACGAAGAGCTAGCCTAAACGACTAGCATTTTCTTTGACTAGGCTGACCGCTCGATCCAAGCATTGCTGATCAGTATAGAAGTGCGGTGAGAAGCGCACCCCTTGGCCGCGATGGGCGCAGATGACGTTGTTCTGCATTAAAGTCTGTTGCAGCTCTCTGCTGTTCACGCCATTAATACTGAAGTTCAGTATTCCCGAGGGGCGATGTTCAGGGCTGTGAATCTGTAGACCTTGTATGCTTTTTAAGGCAGTTCTTAAGTAATTCACATTATCTTGTATTGACAGCCAAACCACCGACATACCGGTTTCTTGTAGCAGGGATAGGCTGCTATTCAGGGCATAGCAGGCCAGCATATTCGGGCTGCCGCATTCAAAACGGGTTGCAGTGGTGCTGACTTCCCAGTCTAAGCTGTTGTAGTCGCTACTATCGGCGAGCATATGCCAGCCGTATTGACTGAGCTTAAGTTGTTCACGTAGCGCGGCGCGACAGTAGAACACGGCCAGGCCCTCTGGCCCCAGCATCCACTTGTGGCCGTCGGCCATCACAAAATCAGCATTAATGTCTTGTACATCAAAGGGCATTACGCCAATGCTTTGAATCGCATCTACACAGAATAAGGCTTGGTGTTGTTTGCAGGCCAGACTCAGCTCTTTTAGCTGCATTTGCAGCCCATCCGCATAGTGTACAGAGCTAGTACTGATTAAGCGGGTATTGCTGTCCATTGCATCGATCAGCGCCTGTTCAGGAGTGTCGCTGCTGTAGATGTCTACTCGGCGTATTTCTACACCAAACTGCGCTAGAGACTCCCATACCACGCGATTGGAGGGAAACTCCTGCTGGGCAAAAACGACATTTTCACCTGCTTGCCAGTCTATACCATAGGCCACCACAGACAGCGCCTCAGAAGTGTTTTTCAACAGAGCGATATCATCCACACTGGGAGCGTTAATAAGCCACTGTAACTTTTCTCGCAGGGCTTGTTCGGTTTGCATCCAATGCGGATAATCTGTGGCGCCCCGCGTAGCATTCTCTTGGGCAAATTTGGCAACCGCATTAGCGGTGCGTTTGGGCCAAGGAGCCACCGCGGCGTGGTTCAGATAGCTAAGTCCGTCTTCTAGTTCAAATTCGTTGCTATACATAGTATTTATTCCTATCTATTGCTATTGGCTGTTCTTATGGCAAAGTTAGCGCAAATTTTAATTCTCTGCCCGCTTTTATTACTAGCGTTGCTGTATTTGGTACAACATGAAGAAAACCCTACAATTTTTAGGCTATGGCCTGTTCGCTCTAGTGCTGTTACTCGCCTTGCTGCTGTGCGCTGCGCCTACTGTGATAGAAAGCATTGCCCGCTCACAGTACGCCAAACACATAGTAGAGGGTGAGCTCGAGATTGACGATATAGAGGTTAACTACTTCACTGGTCGCATACAGTTGAAAGGAGTTGAGGGGCATAAGGCGCAGCAACAGGTATTAAGCCTAGGTCGCTTTGAGGCGGACATTGCCATGCTGGAGTTGTTCGATGGCTATGTAGTGGTGGAGGATGTAACGCTAGCGGATTTCTCGATAGAAGTAGACCAGAACAAAAAGCGTATTATCGCCGCCGGTTATGAGTATTCACTGCAAGACACTGCAGTTGATACAGGGGCTGACGTCGAACTTAAGCCTCAAGAGCAGGAAGAGCCTGTCATCAAAGGCGTAGGCCTAAAGCGTTTGACTCTCGATAATGTCAAAATACATTTTATTAACGCCGAGATCAATGCCCACGCGACGCTGGATTCTTTGCGTGTAGAGAATTTTGATACTGAAAAGCCAGACCAGCACACCTTGCTCGATTTAGCCTTAAGCCTTGATGGCATAGAGCTGAGTCAACAGGGTAAGAGTTTTGTCATCCCCTCAGGGGCAAAACTGGCCGTGCAAGCCAAGCTGAGTCAATTATTGGACGAGCCTGCGGTACTAGCCAACCTTAGTCTTAGCCAGTTCGCGGTGCAGGCAACGGACATTAGTACAGAGCTGTTAGCCTTTGATACCTTAAACCTAAGCGGGGTTGATTACACTGCCACTGCTTTGAAACTTGAATCACTTCAGTTGCAGGGCTTGCAGGGCATTACCGCTGATGGTGTCGATAAGAGCTTGGTTGAATTTAAAGAGCTATTGGTAACAGGTATACGCGTGCCAGGGATGAAGTCATTGGCGATTGAGAGCATAGCGTTGAGCACCTTGAATGCGGATGTAGTACTGGACAAGAATCGTAAGATTGAAAAGCTACACAGTGTTTTGGACTATATGAACACTCCGGTTGCAGGGCAGGGCAATGAAGATAAACCACAAGACTTTGCAGTCAGTCTAGGGCGCTTGAGC
>CAZBWS010000041.1:0-2599 GCA_964495705.1 uncultured Gammaproteobacteria bacterium | reverse complement strand
GCAGGGCAATGAAGATAAACCACAAGACTTTGCAGTCAGTCTAGGGCGCTTGAGCATGAATGGAGAGGTCTTTTTTAAAGATAAGGCCATAGATCCCGCTTTTGAGCGCACTATAGAACTGTCAGAGCTTGTCGTCGAAAACATAGATACTGCAGACACCGCTAACTACACAGACTTAATGGTGAAGGCCAGCCTGGGTGAATACAGTAAAATTGACTTACAGGGCCAATTGCAGGCCCTGGCTAAAAAACCCAGTGGTTATTTAAAGGGCAGCATTACCGGTGTAGAGCTAGTACCTCTGTCTCCCTACGCGGTAGAGGCTACGGGTTACTTTATTCGTACCGGCACGGCGAAGACAGACATCGATGTGAGCTTGAAGAAAGCCGAGCTGGGCGGCGAAGTAGCGGTGCTGCTCAGCGCCATCAAACTCGCCCCTGGCGATAAAGAGAAAATAGAAAAGCTGAAAACCAGTATTTCCATGCCTCTCGATGTGGCCCTCGGCTTACTGCGAGATAAAAAGGGTGATATAAATCTCAAGCTGCCCATGGAAGGCAATATTAATTCACCTGATTTCGACTTGGGCAGTGTGATGGGGCAAGTGTCTAAGAAGGTGCTTAAGAAAGCGACTATCGCAGGGCTCAAATACGCCTTCCAGCCCTATGGTGCCATGATCTCGGTAGGCTCATGGCTGGGTAAAAAAGCCACTGCTGTGCGTTTGGATCCGCTGCTGTATCTACACGGTGACACAGAAGTAAATGAGGAGCAGAAAAAGTATCTGTCTAAAGTAGGGGAGATCATGAGTAATAAAGAGGGGCTGCGTATTAAGCTATGCGCTCTGGCCAGCCCCGCAGAGCGCATAGCACTGCATCAAGCGGCATTGGTAACAAACCCACAAGCCCAGCCATTGGCAGAGGCTGAGTTACTGGCCCTGTCTCAGCAGCGTGCAGAGAGCGTACGTAAGCATTTGGTAGAAGAGTCGAAGGTCGATGCCCAACGACTGCTACTCTGCCAACCTAGTTATGATGAAAAAGCAGAGGATAAGCAGTCACTCGTGCATTTAGAGATATAGTGAAAAATAATTGTAAAAAGTGTTTGACGGGAAGGGCCTAAATCCGCATAATTCGCGCCCTACCCAAACGGTAGAAAAGCAAAGCGCCTGTAGCTCAGCTGGATAGAGTACTCGGCTACGAACCGAGCGGTCGGAGGTTCGAATCCTTCCAGGCGCGCCATATTGAAAAACCCGTAACTTGAAAGAGTTACGGGTTTTTTTATGCCTGAAATATAACGGACAGATGAGAATCTTAAAAGGTTCGAAAAGCGCGTAGGGTGGTTTAGCGGCAGCTTAATCTAAGATCCTTTGAAAAAGGTGTTAAAGTCAACTTAACCTAGATACAGCTCGGAATGACAATGTCTGATTGAGAGTATAAAGAACATTAATGAACTAAATTAAAATAAGAGTTACAAAGAGTGACCATGATTACTTGTTTGGAAATGCAATATGCCTAAAAAATTATATCTTATTAATGCAAGTGAGCCTTATGTGCGCGGCAAATTTGCCACAGCAGCACAAAAATCAGAGGTGAATTATGAGTACATTGATTTGAAAGAATGTGTGTTTTACGCTGACGGAAAGCGTACCCACTTCTATAGCAACAATAAAAAAATAGACCCGCAACAAGGGTATTTCTTTATGAGCTGCAAAGACGCGGATAACTTTTATGCGTATTTGCTAACGGAGTTTCTACATCAACACAAAGCAAGTTTCAGCGACCCATGCAATCGCTCTCATACACAGTCTGATGGCAAAATTGCACAGCTGATTCGTTTGACCGAGCAAGGCGTGCCTTTCCCTGAGTCTTTTGTTTGTCGCCCTTACTCCTTTATCGTTCACCGGGATTTGATTGTGGATAAAATTGGCTTTCCCTGTGTTGTGAAACGAGCGGGTGCCCGAGGTGAAGCGGTATGGTTTGTTGAAACAGAAGACGAGCTTGAAGCCAAAATGAAAGAAGCGCCCTTTGACGTACACCTTGTCCAAAAGTACATGCCCAATGATTATGATATTCGAGTGATTGTTTTTGAAGACCAAGTGATTGGCGCCATGCAACGCAGTTCGGACGATGGTTTTGCCAACACCTCCTACGACGCAATATTTGAGCTAACTCAAGTCTCAAATGAAGAAAAGCAGCTTGCTTTAACGGTGGCACAAAAAGCAGGCGTTGATTTTGCTGGAGTGGATGTTGTAAAAACAAAAGAAGGGCTAAAGGTCTGGGAAGTAAATAAAACACCTCAGTTGGATCGTTTTATCCCTGCGACAGGTATTGAAGTGGTGGAAAGTGTCCTAAATCACATAAAGCAGAAATACTTAAATTGATTCGGAGCTAACCCGCCCTACAATAGGCATTCCAGCGCGTAGGGTGGGCTAACAACAGCGTAACCCACCTAAATACTCCACACCCGCTGAGTTATGGCTGTGCCTAACAGCAATCTACAAAATCCATTCCACCCCATGCGAATATCCCGGTTTCCCCGTTCCACCCCATCCGTATAAACTTTGATATAATCCCCAAACTATTTTCCTAGAGTCATTCTCGTGTCTGAT
>CAZBWS010000040.1:0-23016 GCA_964495705.1 uncultured Gammaproteobacteria bacterium | reverse complement strand
GGGTTTCGTTCCTCAACCCAACCTACGGGAGTGGTGTTTTAACCCAGCTTACGGGAGTTTTACCCAGCTTACGTGTTAAGTAGGTTCATATACATCCTTGTTTATAGGTTTAGTTATATAAGATATATGGGGATTAATGTGGGGTTTTAAAGGGAGAGGAGTGTCATCCTGAGCGTAATGTAATGCAGTCGAAGGATCTGGGTATAAGATCTTTCGGCTTCGCTAGCGCTCTGCTCAAGATGACAGTACGGGGTATGCGGATAGGCTTTTTAGTATATCCGCATAGCCAGGAATATCACATGTAGGTTTTTCTCGTTCCCATGCTCCAGCGGGGAATGCGTATGGGGCTTTCGGACAGTAAGGCATGGGTTGCCATTGCCACGCTGGAGCGAGGGAACCAGTCAGTAGTTAAATGACCTTGATGCCACCAAATATTTTCTTAAATGATCTGCTTAATCTGGTTGGGTTATATAATCTATATGCATTTATTGTGATATTTAGGTTGTGCATAAATCGTGTGGAATCAGCGAAATAGTTTGGATATGCTTCTTTAATGCCGCCTACCGCATCCGTTGAAACCAGTGCAACTACGTGATTGGATTTTGAGTTTGCTTTTTTCTCGGCCGTTAGATATTTAGATGCAGCTTCTTCAAATTTTTCAGATGGAAAGAGAGTTGATTTAACAGAGGGCTTGTTTACATTTATATCTAATAGAATATAGCCTTTAATGGGCATTTTATTAATATGTTCGTCAGCTACTTTCAGAGAGCCAGAGAAAGCGTTGAATTTTTCTAATACACCTAACTTATTACTCAAGATGTATGAGCTTTCACAGGTTTCCCTTATTTTTTTTATATCCCATGTTGAATAGCCCTTTTGAAGAGTGTGATAGAGCATTTTTGTTAGCTCATCTTGAGTTCTCATGTGGTACAGGGGTAATCTTTCAATATACGAGAATTGTTTGCCAACATATTTAAAAAATTTCTTCCACTCATCTTCTCCGTGGTTAGACTTTAGTGCTTGGTTTGTAAATAAATCTATTATTTCAACAGCTGTCGCCCATGAGTGCTGGCTTTTGGTTCTAACTTGAATTTCTATTGATTTTTTACTTCCGTGGCCATTAGAAAAATCTCCGATTAAATGTACCCCTCTATAGCCATCGTCTTTGGGGTTCTTTATGTAGTCTTTGATTCTGAATTTTTTCTTTTTTTTCAATTCTCGAACTAATTGCACCAATTTTTTTTCACTGGATACTATTGCTCTGCAGCCGCCAATATCTTGCATTGATCTGAGCTTCATCGTTTCAAAACGTTTAAGTTTTAAAACTATTGATGGTGTTCTTTTTAGACGTTTTGCAGTAACTGCTTTTCTTTCGATCTTGTCGACGGAATGGTTCAAAAGAGCGTAAGCTTCCTCGAGAGGTTTTTCATGACACGACCTCCAATATGAAAGGATGTTCATAGCCTGTTCATATTCTTCAGGCTTATCAGTAGAGATACCTTCAACGATTAGCGTTTCGCCAGCTCGGGTGACGGCTTTGCCAGAAATTTTTTTTTCAGTAGTCATATTCCGTTAGCTATTATTCTTTATACAAAAACGCCAGCAGTCGCTGGCGTTACATATTCCTAGTTTAGAGCCGAACTACCAGCTCAACCCACCACCCACCTGATACTCCGTAACCCGAGTCTCAAAGAAGTTCTTCTCCTTACGCATATTCGCCTGCTCATCCAACCAAGGCAGGGCACACTCCGCACCTGGGAAGGGAATCTCTAGGCTGAGCTTATCCGCACGGCGGTTGGCGATAAAGCGGAATTGGTTGATATGTTCTTCGGCTGAATAACCTAAGATAGGATCTTTCAGTAGGTAGTTGGCATAACCCATTTCTGCAGCTTCGCACTCGTCCCACATCTCGCGCATGGCCTGTGGATCGGGGGTGATGTTTTCTTCGCGCATGATCTGGCGTGCTACGCGCAAGCCGAAGCTGGCGTGCATGACTTCGTCGCGCATGATGTATTGCAACTGCTCAGCGGTGCCTTTCATCAAACCACGACGCTGTAGGGCGAAGATGGGGCTGAAGCCGTTGTAGAACCAGCAGCCTTCGAAGATGCCTGCGAAGAAGATGTAGGCCATCAAGAAGTTGTGTAGCTCATCGCGGTTGTTTAGGTCGATGTCTGGGCGCATGACGCTGTTCAAACGGCGGTTGGCGATTTGAATCTTGGCATTGATCTCGGGAACTACGCGGTAGCGGTTGTATACCTCGCCCTGATCTAGACCTAGGGTCTCGATGCAGTGCTGGTAGGTCCACGTGTGTAGTGACTCCTCGTATACCTGGCGCGCCTGGTAGATTTGCAGCTCAGGGGCTGACATCTTTTCCATTACCGCAAGGCCGATGTTGCGCATGGCCATAATGTCTGAGGTGGTCAGGTAGGACAGTACGTTGACATAAACGTGGCGCTCTTCAAGGGTTAGCTTGTGGTGGAAGTCGGTGACGTCTTGCGCCATGTTGATGTCTAGGGGTGTCCAGTGGTTCTTGTTGGCGTTAAGGAAATACTCCCAGGCCCAAGGGTACTTGAACGGTGCCAGTTGGTTGATGTCGGCCTTGCCGTTCACCACACGCTTATCGTCGGCGTTGACGGGGTTCATGCCGCCCTGCATTTTTGCAGGGTTACCGAAGTCTTCAGTGGCTTCTGGCTCGATCGCTGTCATCGGCTCCGCAGGGGTTGGCTCTGCAGGAATTTCGTAGGCGTGCTCGCCTTCAACTTTAGCGATAGGCGCGGCAGGTGCTGGAGCAGCTTGCTGTACGGGGGCTTTTGCTGGAGCAGCGGGTGCGCTTGATAGTGGATCGTCCCAATTCATTATTGGCATGCCTCGCAGTCTGGGTTGTCGATAGAGCAGGCCTGTGGCACTGGCGCTGCATTGGCGGCGTTGAAGGGGTCGTCTTCAGCGGCGGGCTTTGCTGGAGCTGATGCTTGCACAGGGGCCGGTGCGGCAGGCGCCACAGGGGCGGCTACTTGAGGGGCTTCGCTGTTACCGTTGCCACCGCTAGGGCCTGCACCGGATTTCTCTACGTGAGTGGCGCCGATAGAGCGGAGGTAGTAAGTCGTCTTAAGACCGCGTACCCACGCTAGCTTGTACAGGTTGTCTAGCTTTTTGCCCGATGGCTCAGACATGTAGAGGTTTAAGGACTGACCTTGGTCTATCCACTTCTGGCGGCGTGAACCGGCTTCGATCAACCAGCGTGCGTCGATTTCGAAGGCCGTTGAGTAGATTGCTTTTAGGTCTTCTGGAATACGCTCGATCGGGTGTACAGAACCGTCGTAGTATTTCAGGTCATTCGCCATCACTTCATCCCACAGGCCGCGGGACTTGAGGTCATTAACCAGGTAGGGGTTGATCACGGTGAACTCGCCAGACAGGTTCGATTTAACGAATAGGTTCTGGTAAGTCGGCTCGATAGACTGGGATACTCCACAGATATTCGAGATCGTCGCCGTGGGGGCAATCGCCATGGTGTTGGAGTTACGCATACCGGTTTCGCGTACGCGCTGGCGCAGGGTATCCCAGTCCATCGTCTGCGACTTGTCGATCTGGCAGTAGTCGCCACGGTTTTCGATCAACATGTCGACAGAGTCGATAGGCAGGATGCCGCGGCTCCAGAGTGAACCCGGGAAGCTAGAGTAAACACCGCGCTCTTCGGCCAAATCTGTAGAGGCTTGGATAGTGTAGTAGCTCACCGCTTCCATGGTACGGTCAGCAAACTCAACCGCTTCTTGAGACTGATAAGCAATTCCCATCTTATAGAGTGCATCCTGGAAACCCATGATGCCCAAGCCCACAGGGCGGTGGCGGATGTTAGAGCGACGTGCCTGGGGTACAGAGTAGTAGTTGTAGTCGATAACGTTATCGAGCATCCGCATTGCCGTATCAATGCTCTTCTTAAGCTTCTCAACGTTTAGACCATTTTCATCAACGTGTTGAACTAGATTGATAGAGCCTAGATTACACACGGCAATTTCCATGTCAGAGGTGTTCAGCGTGATCTCTGTACAAAGGTTAGAGCTGTGTACCACGCCTGTGTGCTGCTGAGGCGAGCGCAAGTTGCACGGGTCCTTAAAGGTAATCCATGGGTGGCCTGTCTCGAATAACATGCCAAGCATCTTGCGCCATAGATCCTGTGCCTTGATGGTTTTGAATAGCTTGATGTCGCCGGTTTTGGTCTTGGCTTCATAGGCTGCATAGGCCTTGTCGAATTTCTTGCCGTAGAGATCGTGAAGGTCTGGCACGTCGTGGGGAGAGAATAGGGTCCACTCGCCTTCTTCGGCCACACGCTTCATGAATAGGTCAGGAATCCAGTTGGCCGTGTTCATGTCGTGGGTACGACGACGGTCGTCACCGGTGTTTTTGCGCAGCTCTAGGAATTCTTCAACGTCTAGGTGCCACGTCTCTAGGTAGGCACACATCGCGCCCTTACGCTTGCCGCCTTGGTTGACGGCAACAGCCGTGTCGTTAGCGACCTTCAAGAAGGGCACTACACCTTGAGACTTGCCGTTGGTGCCCTTGATGTGTGCGCCCAATGAGCGCACACGGGACCAGTCATTACCTAGGCCGCCAGCAAACTTAGATAGCATGGCGTCGTCTTTGATCGCCGAGAAAATGCCATCTAGATCGTCAGGTACCGTGGTTAGGTAGCAGGAGGATAGTTGAGGGCGCAGAGTCGCTGAGTTAAATAGCGTCGGTGTGCTGCTCATAAAGTCAAAGGACGACAATAGGGTATAGAACTCAATCGCGCGGTCTTCACGGTCTACTTCATTGATCGCCAAGCCCATCGCTACACGCATAAAGAAGGCTTGAGGTAATTCAAAGCGAATCTCGTCGCTGTGGATGAAGTAGCGGTCGTATAGGGTTTGCAGGCCAAGATAGGTGAACTGCTGGTCGCGCTCGGGCAGTATTGACTTACCTAGCTTGTCTAGGTCGTAGTTGCGCATCTC
Organism: uncultured Gammaproteobacteria bacterium; assembly: GCA_964495705.1. Taxonomy (GTDB): domain Bacteria; phylum Pseudomonadota; class Gammaproteobacteria; order HTCC5015; family HTCC5015; genus CAZBWS01. Next base: position 18,028 of record CAZBWS010000040.1, on the reverse strand, counting down.
TGGGTCAACGAGCTCTAGCTCGGCAGCGCGCTCAATGTAGTGCTTTAGGTATTCGGGGTAACGCGCAACCATTTCTTCTTGAGTGGCGATATTTGCACCATCGCCAAGGAAGGTGAGTGCTTCTTCTCGCAGCGTATCCATCAATAGGCGGGCGGCGACGAAAGAGTAAGTGGGGTCGCGCTCGATCATGGTACGCGCAGCCATAATCAGACCAGTACCGACTTCTTTCTTAGGCACGCCATCAAATAAGTTGCGCAGGGTGTCTGCTAGGATCTTGTCACCATCAACTTCTTCAAGGCCTTCAACAGATTCGTTAATAACTTTTTCTAAGCGTGCAACGTCGAGGGGCTCTTTATCACCTGTGGGAAGGGTCACATTGATAGCTGAGCTTTGTGCTTGGGCCTTTTTACTCTGCGGTGCTTTCGCCTCTGCTTCGGCGCGCTCACGGGCACGGTTTTCACGGTAGAGTACATAGGCACGGGCAGTTTTTTGTTCGCCGGCGCGCATCAAACACAGTTCTACCTGGTCTTGAATATCTTCGATATGGAAAGTGCCACCGTCGGGCTTGCGGCGAGTCAGGGCATTAGTTACATCATCAGTAATCGCTTCGCATACATCGTGTACACGGCTAGAGGCCGCAGCAGTGCCGCCTTCGTTGGCTAAGAAAGCCTTGGTCACAGCGACTTTAATTTTTTCTTTAGTAAAGCTGGTGATTTTGCCGTTGCGACGAATCACTCGGTATTGGCCCGGTGCGCTGCTGTTATTATTTTCATCCGTACTGCTGGCAGCAGTAATTGGTGCTGTTGGCTGCTCGGTGTTGACGCTACTAATGTCTTGCATGACTTGCTTCCCCTTCCAGAAAACTAATGATGTTTTAGCCCCACACTGTGATGAGGAGCTAATAATGCTGTGTAAATTGAAGCTATATCGGCTGGCCAGCGAGGCCGCGAGATAGGCTTTTGCCCATGACAGAATTAAGCGACACCCTATAGTAATGTTATTACTGATACGGTGTGGGTATGTCCCCCTGTACTAGGTTGGGTACTATATGTGGGGTGTAGTATCTGGTCAAGCACAAGATGGTGTGCTTTTTGGTGGATAATTAGGTGTATAGCCTGTGGATAAGTAGTGCACAAAAATGATGCGACTGCGAGATATGCACAAGGGTGTAAAGAAACCTCGCTGCTACGCGGTTTTTGCGCTTGTCCTGTTGTGGATAAGCCCCCCTACTTATTCTGATGAGCTATAAAAGTGCTTTTTTTTAGATCAAAAATGGATATTGAGGATGGGCGACAGGAGTTTATAGTTTAATCGGTGGCATCGGGCAATCGAGTGTGTCGGCAATAGCGCGCACCAGTTCGGCCTCTGTGGTGGTGATTTTGCCATCGGCACAAATACAGGCGATACAGGCTTTCAGTAGTTTGGGTTTAGCGAGGGGATATAGCTTGTTGAGCTGTTCTAAGGTGCCGCTCATTTTACCAATACTCAGTTCGCTGGTGGGCAATATACTCAAACGGCTTAGCCCCGCTTTGTCAGCGGCTGCGGTAAAGGCTTTGCCTTGGTCGCTGCCTTGGTTACCTGCGATTGATAGTATGGAGAACAGCATTTGGCAGTGTGTGGCGACCTTGTTGAGGTCGCGGTATTTTGATTCTGGCGCTTTGATCTTGCCCTGTAGTGGCTTTAGATAGTGCATGAGAATGGCAAAGAGCGACCATTCAAACAAGCTGATGCGCTGGTCGGCGCGTATAAGTGCGTCGGTTAATTCATGGAAGCTTGCAAAACGTTCACTGGACATCTTGCCAAGCTGGGGCAGGGCAATATCTACCAGGGCTAGGCGCTGCTCGTTTTGCAAGGTATCTGGTTGAGCCACTAGCGTTTGGGTACTTTGCAGCATATCCGCATCGAGATTGCGAATGTGTTGATATTGGTGTTTGGCAATATCGGGGCTCTTATCTATTAATAAGGCATAGATTGCTGCCCTGGCGGTGGATTCGGATTGTGCGTATTGGTGCCAATCTTGGGGCAAACCCTGTAGCGTCGCTTGCGCCTGCTCTAAGTGCTCGGGCTGTGGGTTGCCAATATTATTAATCGCCTGTTCGGCTAGCATTGCAGCGGCAGCCGCCCCTTGTAACTTGTCTAGGCCACTGGCCTTGGTACGTGCTGCTGGCTTGTGTGCTTTTGAACGCTTCGGCTTGTGGTGTAAAAATTGTCCATCCCAGCGTGGCTCAATACTGCGGATACGCTGTTCTAAAGGAGGATGGGTAGCAAATAACCCGCTGATTAGGCGCTTGGTTCCCGAGCCAAATAACATATGTGAAGTGGCTTCAGTATTTTCCGCTTGCAATAGGGTGCCGTCGCTGTGACCACCAATTTTTTTCAGTGCATCAGCGATACCGCTGGGGTTGCGGGTGAATTGTACCGCCGACGCATCGGCTAAATACTCCCGTTGACGGCTCACGGCGGCTTTAATTAAGTTGCCAAAGAATACGCCCCCATAACCAATGACAATCAGGCCGATCGCTAGGGCGATAATGCCTATGGCGCCATTGTCTTTTTTACTGCTGCGACTGGTCCACCACAGTTTATCTATCAATTGATAACCGATTAAGCCAATGAGTAATATGCCATGCAAAATTCCCATTAAACGAATATTGATGCGCATATCACCGTGCAGTATGTGACTGAATTCGTGGGCGATAACCCCTTGTAGCTCATCGCGATTGAGAATTTGAATGCAGCCTCGAGTAATGCCGATAACCGCATCGTTAGCATTGAAGCCTGCGGCAAAGGCATTGATGCCCTGTTCTTGTTGCATGACATACACCGGTGGCACCGGAGTGCCAGAGGCAATAGCCATTTCTTCAACAATATTGAGTAGCTTGCGCTCATCCGCATCTTTACTACTGGATAGGTCGATACGTGTGCCGCCCATCATTTCGGCTACCACTTTGCCACCCGCGGAGAGCTGGGAAAGTTTGAAAAGGGTGCCGCCGCCAACAATCACTAATACGCCGAAACTGACCATGGCGAAGTTTTTACTATTGAGTTGCTCAAAAAAAGCTACGGCACCATTGCCCGCTTGCTCGGTATTAACATAGCCAAAGAAGGCGGCAACCAACAAGGTGGTCATGATAATTAAAGTGAGCACAGCCAGACAAAATAGAAAAACCAATTGCCCGGTGCGTTTACGGGCTTGGTCTTGATGCTCAAAGAAATTCATGCAGCTTTATCGATGAATGCGGATAGATTCTTTAAAAACTAACTTTAGGCGCTTCTTGAATGGCAGCACTGTCTTCAAACTCAAGCAAGGTGGCGTCTAAGGCGTGACCGAACATTCCTGCAACAATATTATTCGGAAAAGATTGCTTATAGACGTTATAACCCATTACAGAGTCATTGAAACTTTGACGGGCGAAGGACACTTTATTTTCCGTGGTGGTTAATTCTTCGCTGACCTGCATCATGTTCTCATTCGCCTTAAGGTCGGGGTAGGCTTCTACAACGACACTTAATTTACCTAGGGCTGAGCCTAAAGCGCCTTCCATACCCGCAAAGTCTTGCATCAACTTACCATTGGCGGGGTCGGCAGCGGCAGCGGCCAGGCCATTTGCCGCTGCGTTGCGGGCGGCAATTACCGCTTCTAGGGTTTCACTCTCATGTTTCAAATAGCCCTTGGCGGTTTCTATTAAGTTCGGGATCAGGTCATAACGGCGCTTCAGTTGCACCTCTATTTGTGCAAAGGCGTTTTCATGTTGGTTTTTTAAGGCGACGAGTTTGTTGTAAATGGCAATGAAAAATAAAACAAAAAACACAATAATGCCGAGGATGATGAGAGATGCGATCATGGAAGCTTCCTTTTTTGAGTGTCTATATAATGTCTTGTCGGAGTGCAAACGGCAAGTCACTTATATAATGATATATAGGACTGTTGTGGTTGGTTTCAAGTGTTCGATGCCAAGTGCGTAATACTAAGTAGAGATATAGATTAAATAACCTTGGTAGGCTAGATAGCTTAACGTCAGTATGGCACCACCTGGCTTGCCAAGGCCGGGTGACTTAATGCCTTTGCAGAGGCTTAAAAATAGCAGTAAAAGAGCTACTGCAAACATCACGGGAATATCGCGCTGAAGTACGGCGCTATCGAGCTGAGTAGGAGAGATGATGGCGGCGATACCCAGCACACCAAGGATATTGAACATATTCGAACCGATAACATTGCCAACGGCGATATCAGATTCGCCTTTGCGCACGCAGCTGATGGTTGCAGCCAGTTCGGGTAAGCTGGTTCCCAGTGCAACGATACTCAAGCCAATTACTAAGTCACTTACCCCAAAGGCCTGGGCTATATTCACCGCCCCCCAGACGAGTAGTTTTGAGCTGGCTAGCAATACTGCCAAGCCTATAACGAGCCAAAATAATGCCGTTTTGGTCCCCATGTCGGTGGGGATTTCCTCTGCTGCATCCTGGGTTATCGGGTCGTCGGGGTGACTGAGCCCCTGCCATACTATCCAGCTCATCAAAGCGAATAGGGCGACAATGAATATAATGCCCTCTTCGAATGTTAGGGCTTGATCGAGCATCATCCAGCTACCGAGCAGCATGATGGCAAACAGTATAGGCAGCTCTTTTTTTAAAATACTGGAGTTGACAGCGATAGGGTAGAGCAGAGCTGCAAAGCCGAGTATTAAGGCCACATTGGTAATGTTTGAGCCAATGGCGTTGCCGACGGCTAAGCCGCTATTGCCGTCCCAAGCGGCAAAGGCTGAGATCAGCATTTCAGGGGCAGAGGTGGCAAAGCCCACAATCGTTAAGCCGATGATTAATGGGGGAACGCCAAGGTTATTGGCCAGTGCTGAGGCGCCGTCAACAAAGCGGTCTGCGCTCCACACTAATAGGGCAAAACCTAGGGGAATAGCGAGAATAGATAGAGTGAGTTCGATGTTCATTCATCATCCCCAAATAGCGCAGCTTCATCGTCTGGGTCTAAGGGCTCTTCTTGTGCAATGCCGTCGTTGACTAACTGCACGCGTCGCTGCAGATAGGATTCGCGCAGGAAGGTGTAGGGGTCTGCACCTGAGTTGTCTAATAGATCGCTCGCGCCCAATAGGCCTTGGCGAGTATTAACTATAGCTATGCCGCTGTAGATCAGTCGTTCATCTAGTTCGTCGATGCCTATTTCATTCAGTACTACATTATTAACGGCCCCGTCTGGCAGTCGGCCTATGCTATCGCGCACAGTGCTTGGCCCCATAAAAGGCAGCACGATATAGGGCCCCGATGGTGTGCCCCAGCGCCCGAGTGTTTGGCCGAAATCTTCATTGTGTTTGGGCATGCCAAGGGGGCTGGCGACATCAAATATACCGCCTAAGCCGAGTGTCGTGTTTACCAGCAGCCGGCCTGTATCTGAGACACTTTGTTTGAGTTTTAGCTGCAAGATATCATTCAATAGCACCACGACATCGCCTATATTGCTGAATATATTATCAATGCCTTTATCGACTGGTTTGGGCATGACCTTGTCATAGCCTTGGGCAATGGGCTTGAGTATGGCTCGATCAAGGGTGTCATTGAATTGATAGATTCCTCGATTGACGCCTTGCCAGGGGTCCTGGGGTTCTTTGTGCTGATTATTGGCGCAGGCGCTGATAAACAAACAGCTTGTGAGTAAAAAAATTATGCTTAATAGTTTCATTGTTATTTGCAGCGCTGATGATGTTGGCGCATTATACGCGCAAAGCAGTTGGGGAACTAATTCTCCGGCAATGTTACTAAATACGCATTAAGCGGAAAACTGGAAATTTATGAAGACCCTATTGTTTTTGTTGTTAGCAAGCCTGAGTTTTAACTTATTTGCCGCCCAGCAGGGGCCGCGTGAGTTGTTGGTGGAAATTCACGATCAAGTAATTACTATCTTGGAGCGCGATAAAGATCGATTATCTAAGGATCCTGAGTATTTAGAAACACAGTTAAAAACCTTGGTAGACCCCCATGTCGACTTTAAAGCGATGGGGCGCCTTATGTTAGGCAAACACTGGAAAACGGCCAGCGCTGAGCAGCGCGAACGCTTTACCTTAGAATTTCGTTCGATGTTGGCGCGTATTTATGGAAAATCCATTGCCTTGTACGACGGCCAAAACCTTACATTTTTGCCATTTAAACCCGGTAAGAAAGCGAATTTAGCCAAGGTGAAGTCCAAGGTGAACAAGGCTGATGGCACGGGCTTGCCGATTGATTTTAGATTGCGCTTTAAAGAGTCAGATGGCTGGAAAATATTTGATATTACGGTCGATGGTATTAGTTTGATTAAGAACTATAAAAGCAGTTTTCAACGTGAAATATCACAGGTGGGCCTAGAAGGTTTATTAGACAATATCGCTAAGCGTGGAAAGAAGAAAAAAGCTGAGCAGGCGGCAGACAAAGCCGCGCGGTAAATCCCCCCTCTTTAGGTTTTGTAAGGGCAGCACTCGTGCTGCCTTTTTTATGGTCATCACATGCACGCAATAGAAATTAATGCCGTCCACAAACATTATGAGGACTTACACGCACTTAAAGGGCTGAGCTTTACCGTGGAACAGGGAGAGTTTTTTGCTTTACTGGGCCCCAATGGCGCAGGTAAATCAACCTTGATCAATAGTATGGCGGGCTTGGTGAAGCCTTCAGCAGGGCATATCCGCATACAAGGCTGTGATGTGGTTTCCAGCTACCGTCAAGCACGGAGGCAGATTGGTGTTGTCCCCCAAGAAATTGTTTTTGACCCCTTTTTCACTGTACGAGAATCGCTTAACTTACAACTGGGGTATATGGGTTTAAAAAAGCGTGAACACCGCGCTTGGTTGGACGAGTTATTAGAAACTTTGGATTTAAGTGGCAAGGCTGATAGTCGAGTTAAAAGCCTTTCAGGTGGCATGAAACGCAGAGTTTTGATTGCTCAAGCATTGGTGCATCGCCCACCTGTGGTGGTCTTGGATGAGCCAACAGCTGGTGTGGATGTGGAGTTGCGCCAAACTCTTTGGAGCTTTGCCAATCGCCTACATAAGGAGGGGCACACGATCGTGCTAACCACTCATTATTTGGAAGAGGCAGAGTCTCTATGTGAGCGCATTGCCATTATTAATCAAGGGCAATTACAGGCGTTGGAGAAAAAAAGCGAGCTAATGCAACGCCACCCTTATCGTTTTCTGGATGTCTTGGTGGGCATAGGTAGCTCTGTCCCTGTCGCTTTGCAGAGCAAGCTCGTGTTGTGCGAAGGCCAGCGCTGGCGCTTTAAATTACATAAGCAGCAAGATGCGGTCACCGCTGTGTTGGAGCAGCTCAAGTTAGCATCGGTCGTTGTTCAAGATATTGAAACCCATAGCCCAGGCTTGGAAGAGGTATTTGTAGAAATGACGAGCCGAGAGGGGAGCAAGGGATGAACAGTATAGGTTTTACCACACTATTGTATAAAGAGTGCAGACGCTTCCTGCGAGTTGCCGTACAAACATTACTCACGCCAATGATTACCTCTATTCTTTATTTGGCGGTGTTTGCGCAAGTGCTATCTGGCCGTGTAGAGGTGTATGCGGGAGTCAGTTATCTACAGTTTTTAGTCCCTGGCTTGGTGATGATGACGGTGATTCAAAACTCCTATGCGAATACCTCATCGAGTTTAGGTCAGTCTAAAATGAATGGCAGTATTGCTTTTTTATTAGTTTCTCCTATATCGAGTTTGGAAATTTTTGCCGCGTTTATTCTAGCGGCAATTCTGCGTGGGCTGCTGGCAGGCCTCGGTGTGTTATTGGTGTCATGGCTGTTTATTGACCTGTTACTGGTCAAGCCATGGATTGTATTGAGCTTTGTAGTACTCAGTAGTGCACTGTTAGCAACGCTGGGTATGATTGCAGGGATTTGGGCGGATCAATTTGAGCAAATGTCGATGTTTCAAAATTTTGTCATTATGCCCCTGTCTTTCTTAAGTGGTGTTTTCTATTCGATTCACTCCTTGCCCCCGGTATGGGCTGATCTATCTCACTACAATCCATTCTTTTATATGGTCGATGGTTTTCGCTATGGTTTTCTAGGGCATTCAGATATCTCTCCCTGGCATAGTGCGGCTGTGATTGCCCTTGCTTTACTATTTACAGGCAGTATTGCGATGACTATGTTGCACAGAGGCTATAAATTGCGCGGTTAGCGCTTGGGAAAAGCCCTAAATACCGTTAGAATACGCCTTTCCTTATATATATGTTCAAGCTGCGAGCTTGTCTGGGTGAGACAATGGATAAACTGATCGTTGAAGGTGGTATGGCGCTAGATGGAGAGCTACGGGCATCGGGTGCTAAAAATGCAGTACTGCCCATTTTGGCGGGTACGCTGTTGGCCAGTGATGCTGTTACCGTGACTAATGTTCCCCATCTACACGATGTAACCACCATGATTGCCCTCATTGGCAGTATGGGCGCTACGGTCAGTATCGGCGATAAAATGGCGATTGAAATTGATCCAACAACGCTAGAAGAACCGGTTGCCAGTTATGACTTAGTTAAAACTATGCGTGCATCGATAGTGGTTTTAGGGCCGCTACTTGCGCGCTATGGCCACGCTAGAGTCTCTTTGCCCGGTGGTTGTGCGATTGGTGCTCGACCAGTGAACTTACATATTGAAGGCTTGCGCGCCATGGGTGCGGATATCGTGGTTGAAAATGGCTACATTGAAGCCAGTGCGAAGCGTCTAAAAGGCGCGCGTATCTTCATGGATATTGTGACTGTAACGGGTACAGAAAATTTGATGATGGCGGCCACCTTAGCCGAGGGCACAACCGTGCTTGAAAATGCGGCACGAGAGCCAGAGGTAGTTGATTTGGCCAACTTCTTGAACGCTATGGGTGCAAAAATCAGTGGCATAGGCACCTCAGAAATTACCATCGAAGGTGTAGACCGTTTAAGCGGTACAGAGTACAAGGTATTGCCTGACCGTATTGAGACAGGTACTTTTTTGGTGGCAGCAGCTATCACGGGGGGGCGTGTAAAGGTTAAAGATGCCGACCCACATAGCCTGGATGCGGTGTTGCGCAAACTAGAAGAAGCCGGTGCTAAGGTTACGGTGGGTGAGGATTGGATTGAAGCGGATATGCAAGGGCGTCGCCCCAAGGCTGTAAATATTCGCACAGATGTCTATCCCGCTTTTCCTACTGATATGCAGGCGCAGTTTATGGCCCTCAATACAATTGCCCAGGGCAATTCTAGTTGCACGGAAACAGTATTTGAAAATCGTTTTATGCATGTGCCAGAATTGCATCGCATGGGTGCGAAAATCCAAGTGGAAGGTAATACTTGCATTACCGACGGCGTAGAACAGTTAACGGGTGCCGAAGTGATGGCAACGGATCTACGTGCTTCAGCGAGCTTAATCTTGGCAGGGCTTGCCGCGAAAGGTGAAACGACTGTTGGACGTATATATCATATTGACCGCGGCTATGAGTGTATCGAAGAGAAGTTCTTAGCGCTTGGCGCTACGATTAAGCGTGTCGCTGGTTAGTCACCTATCAATACGATTGAAATCTTTATTTGTTATAAATCCAGCCAACCTGATAAGTTGGCTTTGTTAAGTAGAAACAGACAGTGCAAACATTAACTATTGGCTTGGCAAAAGGTCGTGTTTTAAAAGAAACACTTCCCTTGCTTGCAAAAATCGGTATAGAAATTACCGATGATATTAAAACCACACGCAAGTTGATATTGGACACTAATCGTCCGCATATTAAAGCCGTGATTTTGCGTACCACCGATGTACCTACCTATGTGCAATATGGTGCAGCAGACGTTGGTATTACGGGTAAGGACTCCCTGATGGAACATGGCGGCGAGGGCTTGTATGAACCCTTGGATTTGAAAATATCCACTTGTCGCCTAATGACCGCAGGCTTTCCCGATGCGCCAGTAGTTGTGGGGCGCCCGCGTATCGCTACGAAGTATGTCAATTTAGCCAAGGCTTTTTATGCCAGCAAGGGACAGCAGGTAGAGTTGATTAAATTGTACGGTTCTATGGAGCTTGCGCCTATTGTTGGTTTGGCCGATGGTATTGTCGACTTAGTAGATACGGGTAATACATTGAAAGCCAATGGCTTGGTACCATTGGAGCACATTACAGATATTTCATCGCGCCTAGTGGTTAATAAGGCGTCGATGAAGACTAAAAATACATTAATACAAATTTTTATCGATGAGCTAGCAGCCGTCGTTGAATAAGCGGACATAGGTAATCAACATGACTATAAAAACAGATAATCTTCGCATTAAAGAAATAAAAGAAGTCAGCAAGCCTGTTGAAGTATTAGGCGAGCTGCCTATTACTGACAATGCGGCACAAGTCGTGTTAACGGCACGTGATGACATACACAATATTTTGAATGATCAAGATGATCGCTTGATGGTGTTGGTTGGCCCTTGCTCTATCCACGACCCGAAAGCGGCGATGGAATATGCACAGCGTTTGAGCGCCTTGCGCGATGAGTTAAAAGCCGATCTGCATATTGTGATGCGTGTGTACTTTGAAAAGCCTCGCACTACGGTAGGTTGGAAGGGCTTGATCAATGACCCGAATATGGATGATAGTTTTGAAATCAACAAAGGCCTGCGTTTAGCGCGCAAGTTATTGCTTGAACTGAATGACATGGGCATGCCTGCAGGTACCGAGTATCTTGATTTGATTAGTCCTCAATACGTATCGGACTTAATCGCCTGGGGCGCTATCGGCGCACGCACCACAGAGAGCCAAGGTCACCGTGAATTGTCTTCCGGCTTGTCTTGCCCTGTCGGTTTTAAAAACGGTACTGATGGTGGCTTGCAAGTGGCTGTTGATGCGATTGGTTCGGCCTGTCGCCCACACCACTTTATGTCTTTAACGAAAGAAGGTCATAACGCCATTTTTAGTACCACGGGCAACGAAGATTGCCACGTCATTCTGCGCGGTGGTAAACAGCCTAACTATGATGCGGCGAGTGTTGATGATGCCTCTGAAATGTTGGAAAAAGCCGGGCTACGCCAGAAGCTTATGATTGATACCAGCCATGCGAATAGCCGCAAAATTTTCTCTCGCCAGAAAGATGTGGCAACGGATATCGCTAACCAAATGAAGAAGGGTGATAAGCGCATCTTTGGTGTGATGATTGAAAGCCACTTGGTGGAAGGTAATCAAAAAGTGGTTAATGGCGTTGCAGAAACCTACGGCCAAAGTATTACTGATGCCTGTATTAACTGGGATGATACTGAAGCTGTATTACAAGAGTTGGCAGAAGCGGTGCGCTTGCGTCGCCAAGCCTAGTATTGAATAGATAATGCTGAGTGATAAGCGCCTGCATTTGCAGGCGTTTGTGTCTTAGTAACGAGATTAAGATGAGCAAGATACGCCGATTAAATAGCCAAGACGAGTCATTCCAAAACCAATTAGAACAACTGTTGGCTTGGGATTCGGCCACCGATAAATCGGTAGTTGAGACCGTAGAGAATATTCTCTCTGATGTGCAGAGCAGAGGAGATACTGCAATCTTAGAGTACACTGCTAAGTTTGATGGGGTGAATGCGGATAGCTTGGCAGAGCTTGAGTTAAGCCAAGACGAGCTCAATGCGGCTTTGGATAGAATCCCTGCTGAGCAGCGCCATGCCCTAGAGACGGCTGCACAGCGTATCCGCATCTATGCTCAACACCAGAAGATGGAGTCTTGGTCGTTCACTGAGGCCGATGGTACGGTATTGGGTCAGCAGATTACCGCACTGGATCGCGTGGGCTTATATGTGCCCGGTGGCAAGGCGACTTATCCATCCTCTGTGTTGATGAATGCGATTCCCGCTAAGGTGGCGGGTGTGGAGGAGTTGATCATGGTTGTGCCCACACCTAAGGGTGAGCGCAATGATATGGTACTCGCCGCTGCGGCGATTGCAGGGGTTGACCGTGTGTTTACTATTGGCGGTGCACAGGCTGTGGCCGCCTTGGCCTATGGCACGCAGAGTATTCCGCAGGTGGATAAAATAACCGGCCCTGGAAATATCTTTGTCGCTACTGCAAAGCGCATGGTGTTTGGTACGGTGGGCATAGATATGATTGCAGGACCTTCAGAGATATTGGTGGTTTGTGATGGCAAGACCGACCCTGATTGGATTGCTATGGACCTGTTCTCTCAGGCGGAACACGACGAAGATGCACAGGCGATATTAATCTCTCAAGATGTTGGTTTTTTAGCGGCAGTAGAGCAGAGTATAGAAAAACTATTGCCGACATTGGCTCGTAAAGATATTGCTAAAGTCTCTATAGAAAATCGTGCTGCATTAATTCAAGTTAAAGATTTAGTTGAAGCACTTGATGTGACCAACATCATCGCTCCAGAGCACTTAGAGTTGTCGGTAGATAATGCTGAAGAGATGGCTAAAAAAGTACGTCATGCGGGAGCGATCTTTATGGGGCGCTATACCGCAGAAGCACTTGGTGATTATTGTGCAGGGCCGAATCACGTCTTACCCACTTCGCGAACGGCACGCTTTGCATCGCCGTTAGGTGTGTATGACTTTCAGAAACGCACGAGCTTGATTGGGGCTTCTGCTCAAGGGGCGTCTGACTTGGGTAAGGTCGCCTCGGTGTTGGCCAGAGGCGAGGGCTTAGAGGCACATGCGCGCTCGGCGGAGTATCGGGTTAAAGACTAAACTTTCTTTTTCGCTGTATAGGTAAAACACGCAGTTACCTCAGAATGACTACTCTGTGGAAACATATCGTTGATATATAAACTCTCTAGCTGATATTTTCCCGCAGCTAATATCTTCGCATCGCGGGCTAAGTTGGCCGGGTCACAAGAGACATAGACTAGGCGCTCAACCTTGTGTTTGCACAGCATTTCGCACAGCTCTTTGGCCCCATCTCTGGGGGGATCGATTAAGGCTTTGTTAAATTTCTTTTTGGAAAGCGTTTTTAGGCTATCCGCATCCATTAGGTTGCGGTGTGAAAAGCTAATGTTGTCAATACCATTTAATGTGGCATTGGTCTCGGCATGTTGGGTCATGGAGTGACTGCCCTCAACACCAATCACAGACTCTGCCTGTTGGGCAATGGCTAGGCTGAAGTTACCCAGCCCGCAGAAGCCATCAAGGACTTTATCGGTATTCTTAAGTTGCAACAGTTCAATCGCGCGACTGACCATATGGCGGTTGAGCAAGCGGTTAGCCTGAGTAAAGTCCCCCCAATTAAAGTTAATCGCTAGCTTCTGCTCAGGCAATTTGTATTGCATTGGCTGCGCTTGCACTGCAGAAATGACATCCTTCTTGTTTTCTTGCACATTAACCAAGCAGTCATGTTTTTTTGCAAAGGCCTGCAAGATAGTGTGTTGCTCGTCACTGAATACTTTCATGACCCGCAGTGATAGGGCTGCTTGTAGCATATCCGCATTCGGCTCATGTAGCTGAAGGTCGATATGCCCTAAGTCCTTACCTAGCTTTAGTTGCGCGCACAGCTCGGCAAGGGCGGGCAATAGCTTGTCTAATTGAGTATGCAGAATAGGGCAATGCTCAATATTGATAATGTTTTTGCTCGCGTGCTCGCGAAAGCCGATGCGGTATTCATTGTTCTGATACCAGGCCGACAGTCGCGCGCGGCTGCGGTAGCCAAAGCCTGCGTTGTGTATAGAAGGCAAAATTTTCTGTGCTGTTAATGTAGAGCTGCGTTGGATGAGTTCAACCGCTGCACTTTGCTTGTGTTCGCGCTGCCCTTCAGCAGACAGGTGCTGAAGCTGACATCCTCCACAGTTGTCATAGTGTGAGCAGGTAGGTTCTGTTCGCTGTGTAGAGGCTTGTTCTATATTAATAGCTTTGTATTCATCAAAGCGTTTGTGGCTTTTTATCAGTTTGGCGGTGACAGATTCTCCGGTCAATGCTCCTGCAACAAATAGGGTTTTGCCCTCTAAGCGTGCAATCCCGCGACCATCGTGTGAGAGTTTTTCTATCGTTAGTTTTTTAAGCATGGGCTATTTTAACATGGAGGCAGTGTGCTGCTGTGGTATATTTCGATCTACTAATATCTGCTTGAGTTGTATCTATGAGCCACACCGACGTTTCATCTATTATCGACAAACTTGTTCGTCCTGAAATCAAGGCAATGAAGGCTTATCATGTGCCTGAATCTACGGGGCTATTGAAACTCGATGCCATGGAAAACCCCTATCAGTGGCCCGAAGCTATGCAGCAAGAATGGTTGGAGTTACTCAAGTCGGTAGAGCTAAATCGCTACCCAGATCCTGCGGCGAAACAGTTATGTGAACAATTGGCTGAGGCTATGAAAGTACCCCAAGGTCAAGGCTTATTGTTGGGCAATGGCTCGGATGAAATTATTCAAATACTGGCAATGGCCTTGGCTAAACCGGGTGCGCGACTAATGGCCTTTGACCCAGGTTTTGTGATGTATAAATTAATCGCTGAGTTGGTGGGCATGGAATATGTTGGTGTTCCTCTTAATCCAGAGGATTTCAGCTTAGATTTAGAGCAAGCCTTAATTGCTATTCGCAGTTATCAACCCGAATTAGTTTTTATTGCCTACCCCAATAACCCGACTGGAAATGCTTTTGATCCGATGATTATCGATGCAATTATCGAAGAGGCAGAGGGCTTGGTAATTATTGATGAGGCCTATCAGCCCTTTGCTGAAGACAGTTTTATGAGCCACCTTGGCCGAAATAATAATGTGATGGTGATGCGCACAGTGTCTAAATTGGGCTTGGCCGGTTTGCGTTTAGGTTTTTTGGCGGGGGCGCCAGAGTGGATAGAAGAACTGAATAAAGTGCGGCTACCCTATAATGTTAATGTGTTAACTCAAGCGAGTGCAACGTTTGCGCTTAAGCATGTGGATGTATTTGATCAACAGGCGGCAGAAATTCGCTTGCAGCGGCACTTTATGCAACAGTCCTTAGAATTGATAAATGGTCTTAAAGTATTTCCGAGTCGGGCAAATTTTATTTTATTTAAAGTGTCTGCAGGTAGAGCAGATACAGTGTTTACTGAGTTAAAGCAGGCGGGTATTTTAATTAAAAACTTAAATCCAGTTGGCGGTGTTTTAAGCGATTGCCTGCGTGTGACAGTGGGGACGGCTGATCAAAATGAACAGTTTTTAGGGGCCTTGAAAAATATTTTATAGCTAGAAAGTAACGTTACAAAAAAGCCGTTAATGGGTTTTCATTAACGGCTTTTTTATGTTTATTTTTTATCAGTCTGTTTCTTTCCTTGGTATTTTCTTTTATCCAAGACCATTAACAAAGGCGGCAATAATAAAAAATCTACCAAGATTGCGAAGCCGATAGTTAGCCCCAGTAATATGCCCATATCTTTACTCGGGTTGAAGTGGGCAAATAACATCAAGAGAAAACCTGATACTAAGACTACGGAGGTGACGACCAAAGCGACTCCTACAGTGCTAAAGGCATAGCGAATACCGTCGCGTACCCCCAAATTTTTCTCGTTGCGTGCACGCAGATATTTACTTAAGAAATGCACAGTATCGTCCACCACGATGCCTAGGCTGATGGAAATAACCACGGCTACGGATAAGCTAATCTCTGCTTTGAGCAAGCCCCAAATACCATAGGCGATTACAATTGGAATGACATTCGGAATGAGACTGATTAAACCCATTCGTACAGAGCGCAGGGCGAAAATCAATACAATAGATATCATGATTAAAGCAGCAAAGGATCCAAATAAAAGAGAGCGAATATTACGCCCAGCCATATGCGAGAAAATAAGATCCAAACCACTACCTTCGCTGACTATTAAGTCGGGGGCGTTAGCTTTAACCCAGGTTTGCGCAGCCTGGTCCATGACAATCATTTCTTCGGAGTTAGACTTATGCAAGACAACGCTCATACGTGTAGCAGACCGATCAAAATTTTGAATATCTTCTAGCCCTAAACCTTGGGGTAGGGAGAATTCATATAACAGGAAGTACTGCGCGGCCGCTTCTTGGCTGTCTGGAATACGATAGTAGCTTTCGTCATCTCCATGCAGATTTTTGTTTAAGCGCTTGATAGTGTCGGTCATGCTCTCTACATGGCCGACCTTATCTTGTTGACTGTACCACGTTGAGAAGGCTTCAAGTTGCTGCATATACGCTGGACTATATATACCATTTTCGCCTTCTATACTGCGAATAGTATATTGGAATCGGTGCACTCCACTCATTTCTTTATCGGCTTTTTCAAGTACCTGACGCAGTTCATAGGACTCATCAAAATACTCGTTCCAGCGCTCGGTGACTTCGTTTTTAGTAATAAAGAAAAACATGGAAATGGCGATAGCGCCCATCACCACAAGTAGTAGTTTGTATTGTGTAATCACCCACTCAGCAAAGCGCATCATAATGCTGCCTTGAGTCGAACCACCTTGTTGTATCTTGCCCTTAGGTGCGGGCAATACGGCGAGCACAGCAGGTAAGAAAAACATAGTAAGAACGTAAGCCATCATAACGCCAAAGGCGATCATATTTCCTAGTAAACGGTAGGGTGGAGCATCGCTGGTATTGAGGCATAAAACGCCGATGGCGGTACTTAAACTGGTTATAAATACGGGCTGTGCATTAATGCGGATGGCTTCTTTGATGGCGGCAATTTTTTCTTTTCCAGTGCCGAGTTCGTGGTAGTAACTGACTAAAATATGAACCACGTCAGCAATCGCAATAGTGGTGATTGCCGTTGGTACAAAGGACTGTGTAGGGGTGATGATAAAACCAAGGCTGTTAAACACGCCAAATGTTGCGGCGGTAGACATCATAATGATTAAGATAGTCACTAGCATGCCGCTGACTGTGCGCAACATTAGAAATAACATCACCATAAACATGCCGTAAGTTGCAGCGACTAGGGCGCCTACGTCTTCTTTAAATACATTGGTGATAGCCGCGTTTGTCGTCGCAGTACCGCCTAGCATAATCAGTATGTCGGGGTATTTTTGCCTAAAGGAAGCTACCAGTTCTTGACTGACCTTCGCTAGATCACCAGAGGCTTGCGGATCGTCGTCGGGGAGGTTTAGTTTTACCGATACGCCCGCAACACTACCGTCTATATTGGTCGCATTGTTTCTTAAGCTAGGCTCGTTTAGAGCGATTTTTTTGATTTTTGCGATGTATGCAGAATCGTCGAGTACATCCAGGTCTTCTACTAGGTATTCAACTTGTAAGTCGTCTTCTAGCGCCTCAGTGTGCTGGTAATTCGCTATAGAGGATGAGCGCTGGGCATAGGGCAGCTCCCAGCCAGCCTCGGTGAGCTCCCATATTAAGGAAAGGGCGTTTTTCTCAAATATAGTACCGCTATTGGGGGCGATATAAAAAAACACATTATCTTGTTTACTAAACTCGTCTTCGATTTCCTCAAAAGCAAGTAGTTGGGGGTTGTCGGGTGAAAAATAGGCGCGGAAGCTCGAGGCCATGTTTATTTCTTGTGCGCCGAGTGCAACTAAAAAAACTGTAGCCAAGCTGATGACAATAACGGTTTTACGCCAGGCGATTATTAAGTCTGAGTAGCGATCAATCATGTTGTGGTTTTATCCAAGTAAATCTCATATGTCTAAGTAGATAGGCTGTAGCCTCATCATTCAATGCACAACTGGCTATTTGTCGATTTTTTTGGCAGATTGTCGGGCTAATGTGTTTTAAACAGTGGATATAGTGAAAAAATTAACCGTATATTGCTTGATTGGAATACATTTGGCTTTTTTAGGCTTGGTTATTTTGGGCGGCGTATTGATTTGGTGGCAGTCTAATATTGTTTATATTCATCTACCGGCTTTAGTGTGGGCTGTTGTCATTGAGCTATGGCAACGAGAGTGCCCTTTAACCTTATTAGAGAATAAACTAAGGAACTGGGCATTAATGCCTAATTATCAGGGGGGCTTTGTAGAGCATTATGTTTTTTTGCCGTTACTCGGTACAGCGCGCCCAGCAAATTTAGAGTGTTTTGCGACCTTGGCAATAGTGTGTGCCAATATACTTTCCTATCTTTGCTTTTTTGTCAGTGGCTTCTAACGAGCTT
>CAZBWS010000039.1:0-23084 GCA_964495705.1 uncultured Gammaproteobacteria bacterium | reverse complement strand
TAACGACTGAGCACTTACGATATTGCAGTAATAAAAAGGCCAGCTTTATGCTGGCCTTTTGTGTTTTTAACAATAAGCCTTATTTTATAGTTTGAGTAATTATAAAAATATTCTTATATAGCTAGAAGAAAAGGTAGGCGAGCGTACATTAGCTAGTAGCTTCGATTCTATAGGTTTTGATATAGGTGGCTTTTTACATCTAGCCAGCCCTGCGTTTCAATGAACATTGGGGCGGATTTTTTCGCAACACTCGCTTCAAAGATCAAAACAACTTCAAGGCCGATGCTGTTCAACTGTCTGGTACATTCAGTTTTTAAAGGCGGTTAAAATGAAATACCTTTATATGAAATTAATCATTACTGCCTTCTTACTGCTTAGCAATATCGTAGCCACTGCGTCAGAAGGTGTAGTTATCGCACATGTCGATTCTTATTCCAATTTTGCAAGCCATGAAGATACGGTTAAAGAACTGCGATTACTTTACTTGAAAAGAAAAATGCACTGGCGTCGTGCAAGGCAAATAGATGGTGCTACTCCGCCAATCAAAGTACGTAATGAGCGTCTGCTATCAACCATGGTTAGCAAAGTACCCCATTCGTTTGGAATTATCAGCAAGGAATATTGGACGCGCATTTCCAAGAGCAATCACTCTCTTAGGCTATTATTAGAATTTTAGTTTTTAGGAAGGAAGTTAAATAGCTTGTCTGTGCTTATTATTGGACAAGCGCCAAAGCCTTCAATCTCAACGCAACTATCCGCCAGCTCAGGCCAAGGAATACTTCCCTCTGGCCAAGCTGCCACCTCGTTGGATACGTCGACAAGCTGTGGAGAATCAAACAAGGCAATCGTACCTTGCTTGATTTCTGTGCAGCGACGATAGGCGACAATGCCCAATAACTTTGGGGGCTGCCGCTCCCCAAGTAATAATGCGGAAAAATTGAAAACGGGAAGTATTTTCCGCTTCCACAGATAAACATGATTAGCATAGGCTGGCGCCTGTGGGACATGGTTTACCTCAAAGTCACCCACTAAATGCCCCATCGTTTGCCTCGGCAATAGCGCATATGCTGCTGGGGCGACACATAAAAGCCAAGCTTGTAAATTCGTACTCATCAACTATTTGCCTGCTTTAAATAAGCTTGCAGCTTAGACAATTCACTCATACACAACAGCTCCCCTCGATGCATAGACAAGTGAGTAAAAAGAGTCAACGCTTTAGACATAATAGTAGGCAAGATAACTTCATTACTAACTTCTTTTACATCAATCACTTCTATATTCGTGCATGCAAGGCCTAACACAGGTTTTTTACCTGCGCCGAGTAACACTAATACATTACCTTCTATTTCTTCTACATCAGTACTGCTCGCCTCAGCATCAAGAGCAAGAATTTCCACACGAGTATTCTGCCACTTAATCCACCAAGTCAAGCGGCCGCCCTTTCGCGTACAAATAGCATCGCTCAACAGCTCAATAGATACCACATCACTTTGGGGCAAAGTCATACGCCATTGCCCCATGTTAATTAATATATATTGTTGTTGATTTTGTAGCGCCATCTTAACCTTGCTGTAAATGGCTATGGATCAACTGTAGCAATTGTTCTTCTGAGTAAGGCTTGTTGAGGTACTCTGTCACCCCCGCCTCCATGGCTAACTGGCGATGCTTGTCAGTAGCTCTTGAGGTAATCATAATCACTGGCAAGTCATGTGTTTCTGGCTGAGAGCGTATATGGCTGGTGAGCTCCAAGCCATTCATACGCGGCATTTCCATGTCGGCCAAAACGAGTGTTGGCTTATGGCGTCGAATTGATTCTACGGCCTCCATGCCGTCCTTAGCTGTTTCCACCGCAACACCCATATCTTCAACAAACTGTGATAAAGATCTACGCGTACTCAATGAGTCATCAACAACTAATATAGACACTTTATTTTGTGCAGCTTTATCGCCCATACTGATGGAGCTTGAGCCCTGAGTGTGCGCCTCTGTTCGAGCCAAGCCAGGCAAGTCCAGTACTGCCACTGCACTACCGTCACCTAAAATTGTTGCACCAACAACGCCGGGAGTTTTTGAGAACCAGCTCCCCAAGGGCTTAATAACGATATCGCGGCTATCGACGACTTCGTCAATCAGAACGGCAACCTTACGCCCTAAATTCGCTTCAACCAGCATAAGCACATGATGATTGTTGATATTAACCTCTGTCACAGGCATGTTTAGCAATGAAGCCAAAGTTGTGACTTTTAATACATCTTCTCCCGACCGGTAAACCATTTCCTCGCCTAGGTATTGCAATTCCCCCTCGCCTGCAAACAACACTTCATTAACACCGTGGCTAGTCACAACAAAAGTCTGCTCCGCCACTTTCACTAATAGTGCATGTGCAGCTAATAAACTCGTCGGCAATATAATTTCAAAGCGCGTCCCTTCGTGCGGCACTGATCTCACGTTTAAAACGCCTTTTAGGCGTACGACTTCAGAGTTCACTACGTCCATGCCTACTCCACGCCCTGATAGCTGGGTGACTTCGTCGCGCGTAGAAAAGCCTGGACTCAAAATAATATGTGCTAACTCTTCTCGACTATACTCTTGCCCAGCTTGTAGTAGGTTCCGCTCTAATGCCTTGCTCTCTATACGCTCGTAATCTAGGCCTCGGCCATCATCTTTACAGGCAACTACAATTTGATCGCCGCGACGTGTAAAACTCAGTTTAATAACAGCTTCTGCTGACTTATTCGCCCGTGCGCGTTCCTCTGTGTCTTCCATACCATGGTCTACAGCATTGCGTAATAAGTGCATGATAGGGTCAATTAAAGAAGATAAAATGTCATTATCAATCAGCGTATTTGCGCCCTCGACTTCCAGTTCTATTTGCTTACTTGCTAAGCGGCAAGCTTGCCTTACACTGCGCTGTAAACGCGGCACTACGGACTGCACGGGCACCATGCGCGTCTGCATAACAACTTCTTGCTGCTGTCCATTCATGCGCCCTTGGTCAACATTTGCATCACTTAAACTTTGCAACTCGCGCTCAATGCTATCCATGTGTTCATATACATCATTGACAGCTTCAACTAGACGATGAGTCACCGTATGCAGTTCGTTATATTCTTCCATTTCCAAAGGGTCGAAATTATCCGATGTTTCCTGCTGCCGCCCTCCCCCCACACGACGCACGTCAACTAACTGCTCTAGCTCCTGGGTCAAGTTATGTAAATACTGACTGCGTTGTTTAACCCCATGCATATGCTTAACTGCATTGCCGGTATGCTCCTGAATCTGGCCAGATAAGATCGTATGCTCACCCGCAAGGCGCATCAGCTCATCGATTAATGAATATGAGATACGCAAGCTGCGCTGCTCTTCTTCTGCCTCTGATTTGTCCTTCGATTGAGTTACCATCTGCGCAGATCTTGACTCTACGGGCTTATCCGCATTCTCCTCGCTAAGCTCCTGAGTAACAACGGGCGTTGCAGCAGGTGCTTCGCTTGCCATTTTCTCGATGGCGGCCTTACCCCCAGCATCTAAATGATTAGCCCAATCTAGAATTTGCTGAAGTACCAGTACCGCGTCTTCTGGAGCGTCACCCTGGCCTAACAATGTCTCACACATGCCCTCGAGACAATCTGCAGTTGCCAATAATACGTCGGCCAAACTACCTGTTGCAACCGTATTGTATTTAAACAAAATATCTAAGATATCTTCCATCTGGTGAGTCATATTCGCGACACCACGAATACCGACAACATTAGCTGCGCCCTTTAAAGTATGCGCAATACGACGAGCCGTATCTAAGTCATCCATAAACTTATTTTTAATACAACTCTGTAGCGCCGCACTCATTTCTGCGGTCTGCTCAGGCAACTCTTGCAGCAAGCTTTCTAGCAACTCACTATTTACATCATCGGGAACCACCAGAGTCACGTCTTCAATGGAAGCTAGTGTTTTGCGTGGCGGACGCTCATCCTCCAAGGCGCCCATATCCGCATTAAGCAGAGCTTCACTAGCCATTAAATGTGCATCTTCAGGCATCGCTAGTGGCCAGCCACTATCTACCCAATTATCCAATAATAAAGTTCCTGCTTGGCGATCTAATTGTGAATCAATGTATTGACGCGAAAAATTTAGACTAGCAGCGAGTAAATGTTCGACGCCATTCAACCAATTTTCTTGTTCGGCTAAATATTCAAAATTATTTTGCAGGTGGCCAAAGTAAAGTTGCAGGCCGAGCAAGTTAACCATGCCACAAACATTAGCCAAATGCTCATGCCGGCTCGCTAAGCTCAATAAAATATGTTTTTCATCGCTACCAACAAACTTATTTAAAGACGTTAAAAAGCTAGACTGTTGATTCTGCATGTCTTCTAACTCTGCAGATAACAAGTCCAGAATTTCTAATTGGTCTTCCGCTAGGTCATGAGTATTGGCTGGCGCTATATCGGTCTCGGTCTCGGTCTCGGTCTCGGTCTCGGTCTCGGTCTCGGTCTCGGTCTCGGCCTCGACTTCAAGCACGATATTATCCGCGGGTTTATCAACTGTTTGCAGTAAGGCATATGCGATACGCTCTCTTTCCTCTGAATCAAGTAGCTCCACAGCATCTTCACGCTGTAACCAGTCCATTGCGAGCTCAACACTGCCAGCGCCTTCAGTGTCTGCCATAGGAAGGAATAAAGCGCTAAGAGTTGCGACTTTGGTCTCAGTATCTAGATTGCTGTCTGAACTCCCATGTAAATAATCTAGACTTGCACAACAAAGGCTAAAGACATCAACCGCAGCCACACTGTCTGGCACATCACTTTGTATATGGTGCGCGCAAATATTTTGTAGCAGGCTCATCGCCGAAGCTGCTAATACATCGACATCCGAAGGGCTGAGGGGCTCTTCGGAAATTGATGCCATTAATAGTGCATCATTGAGTGCATTCAGCTCGGACTGCAGATGTGCGGTTAATGCGATCATCTGTTAACTATTATCAGTATCCTGAGCATCATCTAAGCTAAATATACTCACTGTAGAAACAAGCTGCCGAGAGAAATTTTCCATGCTGTCACTGTTGCGTTTCTGCTCGCCTAAACGCTCATCAATTAAGCGTGTCGCCTCTTCAACGACAACCATTTTTCCTCTGACTTCATCTGCTTGCTTGGCTTGCTTAGTGGCATCTTCGGCGATGTGTTTAATCGCGTTCACAAGCTCTGCGGTATTCACCTTTGTTTCAGTCATCAAGCCACCTGCTTCATCTGCCAGCTGAGTGCCTTCAGCAACCTGGGTAATCACCTTATTCATAATAGTCACTGTATCAGTTGTCTCTACATGAATATTATTAACCAATGTTGATATCTCTGCGGTTGCTTCACGAGCATTTTCGGCAAGACGTTGAACTTCATCTGCAACAACAGCAAAGCCGCGCCCTGCTTCACCTGCAGAGGCTGCATGCATAGATGCATTCAAAGCCAGAATATGCGTACGTTCGGCAATATTGTTAATTAAATTAACAATACCTTTAATTTCTTGCGACCGTTCACCCAAGCGTTTAATACGTTTTTCTGTCTCAGAAATAATTTCACGAATATTGTTAATATTCGAAACAGACTTGGTTACAGCTTCATAGGCTGACTGTGTTTGGTTAATTGTATTATCTGCCCAACTAGCAACAAGCGTGGATTGCTCAGACACATCTTGCATCTGTTTACTGGTTTCATCCAATATACCCACCGCTGCTTCAACCTGTTGACGTGTGTCACTAGAATCACTCACGACTTTCTCAGCATCAGTCACTATGACTTGCGAAGCTTGGCCAAGGTAGCTTGAAATAGAAACAACTTCTCTCAAAACGCTGCTCATCTCAGAGACTAGAAGATTTACCGAATCGGATACGGCACCTGTTACGTCTCCCGCCACAGGCACCTTGACGGTGAAATCTTTATTATTAGCAATAGTTCCTACTTGTTGAATCAAGGAAATGATAGAGTCATTCAATACATTGTTTTGCTCTTCAATTTTTTCTAGATCTGCAATTCTCTCATCTAGCAAACGGTCAAAGGTATCGCCTACCTGCCCCAACTCATCCGACTGACTTAAGCCTGTTCTCGCCTTCAAGTCACCATCGTTTACCAAACCCATAACTTCAACTAAGCGACGTAACCGAGCAATCAAATCTTTACCAAAGTAATAAATCACAACGCCAGTAGTCACTGCTACCAAGGTCAACCAAATACCATACAGCAATGTAACAACATTATCTGTGTGAGCTATGTCACTTCTAGACGTGTTGTAAAAACCTTGAATTTGCACCTGCACTTGTTGAAATAAGCTCCTTAAACTATCCGTTAATTCACCTAGGCGATCTTTTGACTCTTCTGCCAAAAAGACTTGATCTACAAAGCTTGAAAATCTATTTTGATAGGCCTCATCTTCAAGCTTTAAGTCATTTTTAATATCTTTAGCATAACTTGAAGACCCTAGAAGCTTAATAAATACAGCTGAGGCCTGATCGAATTGATTAAGTTGTTCGTCTTGCTTACTCGTTAGAAACTGTTGTTCTGCTAACCGCATATCTAAATGAGCAATCAACAAATTGGATTTCACAATAGAATCAGGCAGCGCCTTCAACTTAGCGCCAAGACTTTCAGTTGAGCTTGAAGTATCGCCACTAGTGAATGACTCCTCTGCTATAGCATCAAAGACCGCGACAATATTTTCAAACTCTGCAGTCTCAGCATCAATCACCTCCTGAACTTTGACCAAAGTTTCTTTGGCTGCAGCATCCGAAACCCTAGAGATTAAAGAGCTAATTGTACTTTTTAGCTGCTGGCTTTCTTGCGCATACTCAGCTGGTAGGACTTTATCTTTAGATGCGAGATATTCTGCCTGTAACTGCCTGAGCAATAGGTAATCACGGTAAGTATTTTCAGCATCAACCTGTACGGCCAATGTCGCCGCTTGAGTATCACTCTGCTTTGCCTTAAATGCAGTAATCGCCACATAAGTGAACAAGGTTATCGCCAACGCCCCCGCCACACCAAATACTATAAACCTGATTTTTTCTGCAATAGTCTTACTTGTGAACCAATTCACCGAACGTCTCCCCTATTTAGTCACCAGGCTTAAATAGCCTTCAATAAATTTTCGACATCTAATTCATGCCAAATTTCTTCATCGTGCCGATACACGTTTTTTATACATTCATTCAATTCATCAGGCAAATAAGATGACTGGCCTATTGCTTGGCTTTGATCAAACTGCATAGACTTTGGAATACGGTTTATAACGATACCTATTTGACTTGTTCCACTGCCCTGCAACAGCACATAAAAAGTATCTCTAAGCTTAAAATCAGATTGCCCAGAAAGCTTTTCACTCAAGTCAAAAACAGGTGTTATATTGCCGCGGATATTACAAATCCCCCAGCAATAGCTAGGCGACCTGGGCACTGGGTTAACTTTAGGTAATGGTAACACTTCAGCCATTACACCCTCTCGAACTAAGAAATTCCAGCCCGCACACTGATAGCCTAAGGTAATAACTTTTGCGTGCTCTTGGTCGCCCGCATCTAACTCAAACTGTATAGCTGCAGCATCGTCTAATGCGGTATACGGGGACTTCATTTAATTATCTGGCTTTGAATGACTCTATTTTTTCCACCAGTTGCTCGGGCTCAGCAGGCTTGCCAATAAAGCCTTTTCCACCTTGTAATTCGCCCCAGATTCTATCCGCTTTCTGGTTTTTACTAGAAATGAAAACGACAGGAATTTCCTTAGTCTCGGGGTCTCTATGCAAAATCCGACACGCTTCATAGCCATCTGTCCCATCCATTATAATATCCATGAAAATAAGGTCTGGTTTTTCTTGCTTGGCAAGTGCTATTGCTTCATCACCCGATTTAGCAGCCATCACCTCATAACCCGCATCACCAACAACTGTTTTGATATAACTAAGGTCAGCATCCGAATCATCTACTACTAATACCTTTTTAATGTCCATTACTGCCCCTTAATAAATTTTTCTAATGTTGTTTGGAATTCTTTACTATCAATCGGCTTAGTTAAATAAGCTTGGCAACCAGCCAGTGAGCCCTTTACTTTATCCATAGCCGAACTTTTGCCTGTTAGCATAACCACCGGCACATCTTTAGTTGTTGGGTTTTTCTTAATCAATTTACATACGGCAAAACCGTCTTTGCCCGGCATTACTACATCGAGAAAAATAATATCAAATTTTGCCTGGCTTAATTTGAGCAGCGCTTGGTCTCCGTCCTCAGCAAAATCTGCATCCACTCCTAACATGCGCAAACCAACCTCTAATTGCTTGCGCACAGGGGCACTGTCATCAACCACTAAGGCGCGGCTAGCACGGGGGTCAAATTTAGTATTTGGCGCTGCATCTTCAGAACTTGATATTTTCGCGACTGCCTCTTGGCTCGCTAAATCTTCAGCTCCAATTTTTAATTCAGGGGCGAATTTCAGCTCTTGCACAGTAATTTGGTCAAATACCTTCAATAAGCGCGAAGCTACAATAGGTGTCTCTATGAAGTAGGTTCGCCCCTCCCCTTGACCCTTAGCCCCCATCAGCACAACAGGTTTATCTGGGAACTTATAAATAATATCACGCAGCTGATCTGATCCACGTGAATCTATATGAGCCAAGACAAAATCAACAGATTCTTTATCTCCACCGTCTATTAATTCATAAGTTCTATTGCGCCCGCCCGATATGCGCAACACACGAGACAAGATTGATGTCTCTGTTTGTGGAACACCAACAGCATACACTTTGAAATGTCGTTCTTGAGTCACAATTCCCCCCCCCCTTAAGTGGAAGACAGCTGATTACTGGTTATTATTAACTACAGCCGATCTTGTTATGTTAACTCTCGGGCCACAGTAATGCCAAATAAAAAATCATGCTTTGTCATATTAATGACAAAGTACTTAAAATGACTGAGTAACGGACAATATTAACCATTAAGGTAAGCTTTATGCGTTCATAGTCTATTATTTAAACAGGCCTGCAGCCAAAAAAGGCTCTGCCCTGATAAGGCATATTTACGCTCAAACGGTGTGAGAAACCCCTCTTCGCAAATCAATTCACCTTGTTGCGACACTTGATAATCTAGCAATTTAAGCGCTTGGGCAAACTCTTGCACGTAAATAGACCAATTACTACGAAGCTGAAATTCTCCCCCTAGGGCTAACAAGCTGCTTAACACCGGATGGGCATGCCAGCGACGTTTAAGGTGTGCTTTTTTCGGCCAAGGATTAGGGTAGAGAATGTAATGTTTGTACAACAACCAATTTGCCTCAGCCGCCAATCGCCAAAAATCAATACAATCGGCCCGCACCAAAATCAAGTTATCTAGTTCTTTACTTATGCCGCCTTGTAAATAGCTATCATTTTTATTCAGGCGGTGCTGCGATTGGTCAACGCCAATAACGAGGCAAGCCGGATACTGCTTAGCTAAATTAATGCTACTCTCGCCAACACCGCAACCAGAGTCTAGTATCAAAGGCCGACCATCGATCGCAACCTCCTTTTCTATACTCTGAAAAGCGTTTAATGTGTGTTCAGCAATAGGCCGCCTAAAAGAGCATTGGCGGTGTTTCATGACCACTTCATTCAGGTCAGAATGAACCCCTTCCTGATTGCTGACGACTGAGCGGGAAATGTTATCTGAACCCTTAATCATCGAGCCTCCACGGTTATAAAACCGAGACCTGCTCGTTGCAAGCGATCAATAAGGTATTCCCCCATAGCCATCGCAGGGGTAATGACACCAAAGTGTGAATTACCGGGTTTGTCCATCGCCAAGCACAGTGCTGACTCTGCGAACATTTTAGCGGTTTCGCTATAACCAGGGTCGCCACCATTAATCTCAGCTTGCAAAAAATTTTGGCTAGACTGCACTTGTATGACGACCTTAAACCAAGCATTTTGACGAGCGGTTTGACCTGGGCCTTGCCCTGCAGCTTTAAGCCCCAAGAGCCATTTTCGGCTTGGGCGCAATTGCGCCAACACAAAAGTACCGCCTGCAGCAGCCGTAATAACCATGGCTTTAGGAAAATGCTTAAAAACCACATTATGCCCATATTCGAAGCGAGCGCCATAATCTACCAATGCCTCAGCAGAGCGCAGTACTATCTGCGGGTCTATCGACGGCAATGGCAGAGACCAGGCCTGTAAACTAGATTGATAACGCACATCCATAGGCAGTGCCTTAATGATGCGGTTGCTATGCGGATAAGCTGGCGTAGCCTGTTTTCTCCAATAGCGTTGCTCACGTAAATATTTACTATAGCGCGCCATGGCATTCACTGCCGAGTGCCAACTGCCTCCTGAGAAATCAGCACTGGCACTTACAAAACCTTCTACCTTCAAGGCTTCTCCTTGTATTGTCTGTTCTGAACCACCTGCGGTGATGTGCTTAGCCATCTCACGCACTGCATATAACACGCCCAAGTCATGGGGTATGCTATCAAAGCCACAGCAATTCACTATACGCAAACCCTTCGCTTGCGCCTCACAGTGAAACTTACGTTGCACAAACTCCACGAATTCTGATTCGTTACTCACATCTACATAATCTACGCCTTGATTAACACAAGCGCGTACAACGGGCTCGCCATATTGCACGTAGGGCCCAATCGCACTGGCCACCACCTGCGTTTGCGCAGCCAGCTCCTCCACGCTATTTTGCTGATGGACATCTACTTTTACTAGAGAGACGTTGGAACAATCTAGGCCTAAGGCCTTTAAGCGACGTCGTAATACATTAAGTTTTTTCAAGCTACGACCCGCCAAGGCGAGACTAAACGTCTCTCTACGCTGAGCTTGTAATAAGTACTCCGCTGTCAAGCCGCCGGTAAAACCTGTGGCACCGAGCAGGGCAATATCATATTTTTTAATATTTGAGCTGGGCAAGATAGCTAGGCAGGATTGTCCTGAATAAACTGATTAACACAACGAGCAAATTCAGGGCCGGAATCTTCCTGTAAAAAGTGCCCGCCTCGCAATGTGATATGTTTTTGCCCTTGACTTCCAGGTATACGCTGCTGCATATACTTATCACCACCGCGAGTAATAGGGT
This sequence comes from uncultured Gammaproteobacteria bacterium, assembly GCA_964495705.1. Taxonomy (GTDB): domain Bacteria; phylum Pseudomonadota; class Gammaproteobacteria; order HTCC5015; family HTCC5015; genus CAZBWS01. The sequence goes on along the minus strand of CAZBWS010000039.1, from coordinate 12,004 downwards.
CGCCACTGCTAAACGCCGTTAGAAATGGCTTCTCCCACTGATCTAGCACATCCCATGCTCGTCTATTCGCAGAAGATGCAGGGTCATTCAAACTCATCGGCACTAACTTTGGGAATGCCCTCGTTCCGGCTTTGTAACTAGCATCCGGAAAAGGTGCGTTGTAGGCCCGGTGCAGCTCTTGATCAAACTGCTTTGCGCTGCCCACCTCGACAATACGTGAAATAGGAAACCATGGGCTGTGTAAAGCAAAGGCTTTCCAAGCCTTAAAAACTAAGGGCATCTTATGCTCGCCGGTAGGCAGCATTCCATTTCCAACGACGATCCGCGCAAAGCGCTGCTGCTGTTCTGCCGCTAAACGCAGGCCAATGAGAGAACCCCAATCCTGGCAAACAAGGGTAATACCCTGTAAGTCTAAAGCTTCTATAAATTCTTGCATCCAGTCCATATGAGACTGATAGCTATAACCCTCAACTGCAGCGAGCTTGTCAGATTTGCCAAAACCCACTAAATCGGGAGCGATAACTCGATAGCCCGCATGAGCACAAACAGGAATCATATAGCGATATAAATACGACCAAGAAGGCTCGCCGTGTAACATCAAGATCACTTCGCCGTCGCGGGGCCCCTCGTCAACATAATGCATACGTAATTTAGCTGCCGAACTGCCAACCTCAACATAATTTGCATTGAAAGGGTAATCGCTTAAGCCATCAAAATTTGATTCTGGTGTGCGTAATATATTCACTTAATTCCTCTGCTTTTCTAACAGTTATGCCGATAAGGCATTATCTATGTCTTGAATAACCGCAACAACGGTATCTACATCCAAATCTAGTTTTGCAATAGTATCTTCCGCATAAACACTAATATTACAAGCGTGAGGCAAATCAGCTTCGCTTTCCACTATCGCTTTCATACGAGGTAAAAACACCCACTGCAGCCACTGCTGAAGTGGCATTACATCACAGGCAAATGGCTCTGTACTCATCATTTGCTCAGTACTAGGCAGCGCATCTTCCCACAGCCCATGGGTGCGTAGCTCACACTCTAACTGCAACATCAAATCTGCGACATGGCTCTTTTTTTCTAATAGGCTCATCGCTTAACTCCCATAGCGCTTGCGCAGATTAAAATGTAATACCACATCAGACGTCGTCTCCGTATCTATATCCTCAATCACCGCAATATCTAAATCCCAATGACTCTGCATATGCAATGTACCGCCCACAGCAGCGGAGCTAGAGTGGCCCAATAAACGGGTATCTGTTTTTTTATATAAACTGGTCTGAGTATCCAGTTGTACTTTAAGTTCAACTAGCTGGTTAACTCTCCAATTTAAACCATAGCGTAAGAAGCCATAGCTAGATCTGCGCAACTCAGCCAGCAAACCTTTATTTTTTTCTATACCCACGGCACCAAAACTTACAAAATGATTTACACGGCTTGATAGCTGATTGGCCGCCGTGGCCCACAGCGCCAAGTCGTGGGTATCTGTACTCAAGGCCGAGCCACTGGGGAATTTTAATTTAACGCCATAACTCAAGCTGTCTTCATAAGAAGTTTTCAAGTTGCGTACAAATGCTATTGAAGCATCGCCTATACCGGAATCAGACTGGCTAGTGTTTATCAATGTTTGGCCATCGCGCTGATAGCGAATGTTCAATTGGTCTTCGGCACGGCTAGGGCGAGAGCCTTCAGGAAAGCCTAGCGCCTGGTGAAAGTCATCAATAAAACCATCTAAAGAGCCAGCTCCCAATTTCACAAAAGGGATTTCTAAACGCATATCCCAAAGATCATTCAAGCCATACTCTAAGCGTAAATCATAACGACTCGTTTCCGAATCAAACTCCAATACTTCATTGTATTTTTCTTGCTGTTCAATATGCAATGAATTGGCTATATTCAGGCCCAGCTGCCATTGCCACTGCCCTGTATGCAAATGCGCAGGGGAGGTTGATCGCGGTGTGCCATAGTTGATAGCCAGCGGGGTCATATCGCCCACATTAAAGGTATTAAACTCAACTTCTGCTAAGCTAATAACGGGAGCTGCCAGTAGGCAGGCTAAAATTTTCAGCGTATTTTTCATGACTCATTGTAACCTGAGCCAGCCCTGCCTAGGCAAGCCTAAAAGCAGTTATTTTCAGCCTTGATATTCCCTATTTCAAGCTAGCTAAGGTACACTCTATGGCATATTAACCCTGAAAATTGGAGCTTTCATGCCATCCTTTGACGCCGTATCAGAAATCGACAAACACGAACTTAGCAACGCCGTAGACCAGGCGAACAAAGAAGTAACGGGGCGCTTTGACTTCAAGGGCACTGACTCGAAATTTGAGCTCAGCGAAAACACTATCAGTGTTAGCTCTGAATCAGAGTTCCAGCTGGATCAGATGTATGACATCTTAACCAACAAGTTAACCAAGCGCGGCATAGATATACTTTGCTTAGAGCGTAACGATGCGGATCTGCAATTAAAAACAGCTCGTCAAACAGTGGCTGTGCGCGAAGGGCTAGAGGCGGGCTTAAGCAAAAAAATTGTTAAGATCATCAAGGATAGCAAAATGAAAGTTCAAGCCGCTATTCAAGGTGATAGTGTGCGCGTGACGGGTAAAAAGCGCGATGACTTGCAACAGGTTATGAACCTATTACGCAATGCGGATAACCTAGATATGCCCTTGCAATTTAAAAACTTCAGAGACTAAAAGCTATATGTATCATGGAGAAAAGCTAAACAGCATTAGCCATCTCGTGGGCGCGGCCCTATCTCTAATGGCACTAGGCGCCCTTATCACCATCAGCGTCAGCACAGGGGATCCTTGGATGGTGGCAAGCTTTAGTGTATTCGGTGCCAGCATGGTATTGCTGTATACCATGTCGACCCTGTACCACAGTTTTCAGTCTCCAAAACTCAAAAATCTATTTCAAACATTTGACCACGTATCCATCTATGTACTCATAGCAGGCACCTACACGCCCTATATGTTAGTCACACTGCGTGATGGTAATGGCTGGTTGATCATGGGTATTGTCTGGGCACTGGCGGCTATCGGCATCTTCCTCGACACGGTTCCGAAAAAGCGCCAAAACTTTCTAACCATGTGTATTTATCTGGGCATGGGCTGGGCGATTGCCTTTGATTATACCTCGCTCAAAGCCGCCATGCCTGAAGCGGGGGTAAGCTGGCTGTTGGCAGGGGGGATAACCTATACCGTAGGTGTTGTATTTTACATCGCCGATAAAACCCCAAAAATCCCCCATGCCCATGGCATTTGGCACTTCTTTGTTCTCGCGGGCACTATCTGCCACTTCACCTCGATTGCAGGCTATGTGAGATAGGACAATGTCACTTTCAATTGTTCTAGCCTTTCTCGCCACCGGTGTTTTTTCTGGCACTATTGCCGGCTTGCTGGGTGTCGGCGGTGGAATGATCCTAGTGCCCGTTATCGTATGGATTTTATCCAGCCAAGGCTTGGCCGACGGCTATGCCATCAAAATTGCTCTAGCTTCTTCACTGGCTATCATTATTCCCACATCAATGTCCTCCGCATTCGCGCATTATCGCTCTGGCGCTTTGCGCAGTGACATTGTTAAACACATGTTATTCGGGATTATTCTTGGCACCGCTCTAGGCGGCTTACTCGTAGACCTACTACCCGAGCAGTGGCTGCGCATTATCTTTGCCGTGGGCTGCTGGTTAATCGCCGCTAAAATGCTGTTTGGCAGCAATCCCAAGCCAAGTCGCAGCCTACCCAATACATTTATACTGAATGTGGTTGGCAGTGTCATTGGCGGACTATCCGCATTATTGGGAATAGGCGGCGGCTCTTTAACTGTGCCCTTTTTACATTATTGTAATATCAATCTGCGCAGTGCGGTTGCTACATCATCCGCCTGTGGCTTACCCATTGCTGTCTCTGGGGCGATGACTCTCGCTATCAGCGGCATGGATATTGGCGAACTGCCTACTTACAGCATGGGCTATATTTATCTTCCTGCATTTATCTTCATCTCTATTACCGCAATTATCTTCGCGCCACTCGGCGCCAAGCTTGCTCACAGCTTGCCTGTGCCTATGCTGAAAAAATTTGTAGCGCTATTTTTAGTGGCTGCTGGCACTAAGATGACAGCGAATGTGATGGGGTGGTTTTAAAGCACTACAGCGCTTTCAAACTCACTTTATTTCGCCCAGAGGTCTTTGATTGATACAACGCCTTATCCGCTGCAGCAATAATGTCACGGCGTAGGCTATCTTCCTCTGGCTGAGTAAAACCTATACCGATACTCACTGTAATCATTTCCAGTGTTTCCGAAGATGGGTGAGGAAGGTCTAAATTAATCACATTTTCTCGCACCATTTCCGCTACTCTAACCGCACCTTCACGGGTGGTATTTGGCAGCAATAAAATAAATTCTTCGCCACCATAGCGTGCCACGATATCTGCGGGGCGACGCAGTGAATCGCGGATGCATAAAGCGACCTTGCGTAAACAAATATCTCCCTGCTGATGCCCCAAAGAGTCGTTATAGAGCTTAAAGTGGTCGACGTCTATCATCACAATTGCCAGCTCGCCTTTCTCGCGCACTATACGGCGCCACTCTTTTTCTAAGCGCTCATCAAAATATCGGCGATTAGCGACTTGAGTCAATGCATCAGTAGAGGACAACAAGATTAATTCTTGATTTAGAGACTTAAGGCGGCCGTTACTATTTTTCAAGGAATCAGCTAACTCTTCATTCTCAAAGCGCAGGCGCAGAGACTCACGCACCTGTCGACTTAACTGAAAACCGCCCACTGCCAAGGCCAAGCCATAGGGAGCTAATACACTAGCAATCAACACATGTACTGTCTCAGTGCCAAAGAAAATCAGCCAAACTATGATGGGCGATAAACTAAAAAACAAAAACAAGCACAAGGAAATACAGCGCAACGATAAGGCAGCAACGGCGGCTCCCGCAATCATTGCCATAATAGCCACCATAAACACCTGGTAGGACAGATCCAGCTTAGTCAGCAAATAGAGACCGCCAAAGCCCCAGGCACTACTGATCATTACTACGCTAGTTAGAAATACCTTAAACCATAAAGAGGGGTTATCGTAATTTTCAGGCTTAGACTTATAGGCGATATAGGCAAAAAAATCAGCGGCAGAGAAACAGACCATAAACAGCCACCAAAATAAAGCGGCTCTATTCCCTACTTGACTAGAAACACTAAGAGCAATAAAACTTGCAACTAGCAGCTCCATAACAAAAGCCGCAGGGGCTTGGCTATACAAGCTATTCACCTGTTCGGCGTGAATTTTTTGCTCTAGTTGTACCTGATCTAATGTCTGCTTAGATTCTGACACGCCGTCCCCCCAATATTGTTGTAGTTCGACCTTAACAGAATTGCAGTCATTCCCCAAAGAGCATTTCTAACAAAAAAGGCGGCCTGTAGCCGCCTTTTTGAAAACGCCTTACGCTACACGATCGAGGGTTTCCAGGTTAGGTCTAACTCCTTAGCTGCCTTCACATCATCCAGCTGACGTACAGGCTGTGTATAAGGCGCAAGATTCACCATTTCTGGGTCGCTCTTAGCTTCCGCTAAAATTTCTACCATCGCCTCAATAAAGCCATCCAGGTCTTCCTTGGCTTCCGTTTCTGTCGGCTCAATCAACAAGCATTCAGGCACATGCAATGGGAAATACGTTGTTGGCGCGTGATAATTCTTGTCTAGCAAGCGCTTACCAAATGACTTCGCATTCACGCCTAAGTCTTTCGCTTCAGTTTTCAGCGTAACAATAAACTCATGTGTTGCACGGCGCCCTGGAAAGGCGAGCTGAAAGCCCTTCTTAGCCATTTCTGCAGCCATATAGTTAGCATTCAATGCAGCAAATTCGGATACGCGGTGCATGCCAACACGCCCCAACATACGCATATAAACATAGGCGCGCATCAATACGCCAGCATTACCTGCAAATGCGGATAATCTGCCAATCGACTTAGGCAAGTCTTGTTTAGTCAAAAAGCGATAGGCATCACCTTCTTTGCCCACTATCGGCGTCGGCATATAAGGCAATAGACGCTCAGAGCAACCAATAGCACCTGAGCCTGGGCCACCACCACCATGGGGTGTAGAGAAGGTTTTATGCAAATTCATATGAATGACATCAAAGCCCATGTCCCCTGGGCGAACCTTGCCCAAAATCGCATTTAAGTTAGCGCCGTCGTAGTACAACAAGCCACCTACTTCGTGCACGATCTGAGATATCTCTTTAATGCGACGCTCAAATACACCACAGGTGGAAGGGTTGGTTAACATAATACCCGCGGTCTGCGGGCCAACCGCTTCTTTAAGTGCATCAACATCAACATCACCACAGTCTAGTGTGGGTATTTCACGCACTTTATAGCCACACATGATGGCCGTGGCGGGGTTGGTTCCGTGGGCAGCATTGGGCACCAAAATCTCTGAGCGTTCATTATCTCCACGCTCATCATGGTAGGCACGAATCATAGCAATACCAGCAAATTCACCCTGCGCACCCGCCATCGGGGTTAGTGAAACTCCCTGCATACCTGTAACTTCTTTTAGCATTTCCTGTAAGTCATGCATGATCGACAAGTAGCCTTGTGAGTGACTCGCAGGGGCCAGTGGGTGACGATCAATAATACCTGGCAATGATGCCGTAGAGTTACAGGCGCGAGGGTTGTACTTCATCGTGCACGAACCCAAGGGGTAGAACTGGGTATCAATCGAAAAATTCTTTTGTGACAAGTTCGTATAGTGGCGTACAGCTTGTAATTCAGACACCTCAGGGATACTGCTATTCAATGCCGATTTGCGCTTGAATTGAGCAGGTATATTACTAGCAGCTAAGTCCGCTGCCGCAGGCTTTTGTGCAACAGCAGAACGGCCTTTAACCGCGTGTTCAAATATCAACATGGTATCTCCTTAAGCCGCTGCGGCGTTGTTAAGTACATCTGCCAAACTATCCGCATAGCGCATCAAGTCAGCTTCTGTTTTCGTTTCTGTGGCACAAATTAAAATAGCATCACCTAATTCAGGATAAAACTCAGACAAGTTATAACCGCCTAAAATATCCTGTTCTGCTAATGCGGCTAAAACCATTTCAGCAGCTTTATTCAGTTTCACAACCACCTCGTGGAAACTGGGTCCATTAAAGGCTAACTCTACGCCATCAATCGCAGACAGTTTTGCGGCTAGGGCTTGAGTATTGCTATGGCTAAGCTCGGCCTGACGCGTCAAACCCGCAGGCCCCATAATAGACATATGAATGGTAGAAGCAGTAACCACTAAACCTTGGTTAGTACAGATGTTTGACGTCGCCTTAGAGCGGCGAATATGTTGTTCGCGCGCCTGTAGGGTTAATGCAAACCCTTCTTTACCATCTAGGTCAACAGTGCGTCCAATGATGCGCCCTGGCATCTGGCGAACAATTTTTTGCTTGCAACACATATAGCCATAATACGGCCCCCCAGAGGCCAGTGGTGCACCCAATGGTTGACCATCACCACAGGCGATATCCGCACCATTTTCGCCCCATTCACCTTGGGGAGCGATGAGTGTTAAAGCCAAAGGATTACATACACCGATAACAATAATACTGTTCGCGTGCGCCCAATCAGTAATGGCGTCCACATCTTCTAAAGAGCCAAAGAAATTCGGCTGCTGAATTACGATGGCAGCAATGTCTTCACCCACGTACTGGTCCAAACTATCTAGCTGCAACGTGCCCGTGGCCGCGTCATAAGGCAGGTTAACTAATTCAACATTTTGGTTAGTGACTATCGCCTCTGTTGTGTCGCGGTACAGCGGGTTTACCGTTGCTGGCATCAAGATGCGCTTAGACTTGGATTTGCGATTGGCGCGAATCGCCATCAACACCGATTCAGCAACCGCAGAAGCCCCGTCATACATCGAAGCATTGGAGACATCCATACCCGTCAGCCCCGCCATCATCGTCTGGTATTCATAAATCAGTTGCAGCGTGCCCTGGGAAGCCTCCGCCTGATAAGGTGTATAAGCGCTATAAAATTCACCTCGGGTAGTGATCTGCCAAACCGCAGCGGGGATATGGTGCTCATAAGCACCTGCACCAATAAAGTTTAATGCACCTTTATCCAACTCTGCGCGTTCTGCCATCAGGCGATTAACTTGCATCTCATCCAAGGCTTCTGGGATTGCAGCCAACTCGCCAATTCGCAGCTCGCCAGGAATCTCATCAAACAAGTCTTCAATTGTATTAACGCCGATGCTGTCGAGCATCTGGCGAATTTCATCATCAGTATGGGGGATAAAGGGCATGGATATATCTCGGCTCTTTTAGTTTGAACAATTATTAATTTTACTCAGCGTCAATTTGAGCCTGATAGGCATCAGCATCGAGCAAGTTGTCTAACTCAGTAGCGTCAGACACTTTGATTTTAAACAGCCAGCCGCCGTCATAAGGCTCGTCGTTCACCATCTCAGGGGAGTCTTCTAACTCTTCGTTAAATTCAATAATTTCACCACCAACAGGTGCGTAAATATCTGATGCAGCTTTCACAGACTCAACCACAGAAGCGGCATCGCCAGCTTCTAACTCGTCACCTGTTTCTGCGGGCTCAACAAATACGATATCGCCGAGTGCTTCCTGGGCGTGATCAGTAATACCAACAATATAGATGTCGCCTTCTTCTTGGCGGATCCACTCGTGGGATGTTGCATACTTTAATTCTGTAGGTAGATTGCTCATTTTTAATCTCCAGTTTTATTGAATATCTAATGTCTTGTTAAACGCAGGGTTGGCCGTCGCGCACAAAGGGGTATTTAACCACTTTGGCAGCCACCATTTTATTGCGAATTTGTATGTCTACTATGCCTTCCACCGCTTTATCAATGCGGGCAAAGCCTATGGATTGTTTGAGTGTAGGTGAGAATCCGCCCGATGTAAGCTCGCCAACGGGCTCGCCATTTTGGAACACCTTCTGATGGCCGCGCATTACACCTCGGCCCTCTAAGATGACGCCCGTCAGCTTTTGCTGAACGCCAGACTCTTTTTCGGCAGCCAGCGCTGCACGGCCAATAAACTCACGTTCATCTTTCATTGCTACCGTCCAGCCTAGGCCAGACACTAAGGGGCTCGTCTCTTCGGTCATATCGTTGCCGTAAAGATTCATACCCGCTTCTAAGCGCAAAGTATCGCGAGCACCCAGACCAATTGGCTCAACACCCACTTGCTTCAAGGCCTTCCAAAAATCAGTAGCGGCAGCGGCGGGCAATAAAATCTCCAAACCGTCTTCGCCAGTATAGCCGGTGCGAGCAATAAAAAATCCCGCCAACTCGGCCGCTTCAAAGCGAGACAATGCTTGCACCTGTGCGGCAATTTCATTGGGTAAAACTTGCAGTGCTTTTTCAATCGCCTTTGGCCCCTGTACCGCAATCATGGCAAATTCATCGCGCTCACGCACGCCAACATCAAAGTCTTCTGCTTGCTTAGTGATCCACGCTAGATCTTTTTCCCGTGTGCCTGCATTAACCACTAAACGGAACCAGTCTTCGGTCATAAAATAGATAATCAAATCATCTATCACGCCACCCTGCTCATTTAGCATAGTGGTATACAGGGCTTTGCCTGGGGTCGTCACCTTAGCGATATCATTGGCAACCAGTTTGGATAAAAACTCACGCGTGCGTGAACCATTCAGATCCACCGTCGTCATATGCGAGACATCAAACATGCCCGCATTCTTGCGGACCTGGTGATGCTCGTCCATTAAACCCACATACTGAATGGGCATATCCCAACCAGCAAAATCAACCATCTTAGCGCCCATTTCAACATGGGTGTCGTACAAAGGCGTGCGCGCCATAATCTGCTCCAATAATTAATCAAAACGTCAAAAGCAGAAATAAAGTGGCTGAGTAGGTGTTAAGCAGGCGGAGTGCTTGAGAGCAGCGCAACATACTGAAGTACGTGAGCAGCACAGCAAGTGCTTCAACGCCGCATACACGCGACTCAGTCAGTTTAGACTGGTTTTGAAGCCCTTCTGTCCACTGTACCTGAGAGATTTGGATTGCTTAAGACCAGCATCCGTCCCCTTCGGTGAGCCTATCCGCATTAACTAAAGCGAGGCTACTCTCCAGAACTGGCGTGATATGCGGATATGCTGTAAGCATAGAGCTATCGCGATCTACGGTCCATTTGCCTGAGCGTTTCCGGGCGGTTGCGCCTTCGGCGGTCACTATTCAGTCATTAGCGCTGAACGAGACACTCTCCCATAGATGGCTTTCACCAGGTGCGGGACTATACCAGCACAGCCCACGCAACAAAAGGTCAGCACTAGGCATTGCACGCCAATAAAAAGGCCCCGCATCGCCGAGCCCTACACAACTTACTCATTAGGCTGACTTAGCTACACACTAATGTGCCAGAGAATTGGTTCTCCTCACTACTCTCTTCTGTCAGTTCCGCTTTTTCACCCTCATCTTCGTCTTCTTCAGAACCCGTTTCTTCCAAGTCATTTATCTCATCTTCAAACTCGCCAAACAGCTCTGCAATTTCATCATCCACATCAGCAACCCCTTCGACTTCATTCGCTATATCAATTTCGTCTTCAGGGGTAACAACGTCCGGTACTTCCTCCGTCACAGTAATAGTGGCTAGCAAGGTTAAGTTGCTAGGGCCTGTACTCGAACTCAAATCTACAGGTAAGCTCTGGCTGCCAAAGTCACCGCTCACACTCGCGTAACTAAAGGGCGAGAACACATCACCGTCACTCAACTCAAAGCCATTGATTAATGCCACGTTTAAGTTAGCCATGGGGTCAATCGTCGTGTTGCCAGCCACAATCAGCTGGTCACTATCGGATGGGCTTGGTCCGCCTAGCTCTAGCTCTAAATTAGAGCTTTCCGCCAAATCCAAATTGCCGCTAACATTAATCACTCCAGCACTGTTACCAGGTGCGAGCGTGGCATTGCTGATAAATAAACTACCATCAATGTCGCCATTGCCCGCTAAAGTACCGCCCTGAATAGCAACGCTCGCGACTTTCAAAGTACCTGCGTTTAACTGAGTTAATCCCGCAGTTTGCGTGTACCCATTCGCTACATCTAAAATGCCAGCAAGATTGACCGTACCTTGATTCTGTATAGCGCCTTGCAAGATACTGCTTGCACTTGTCATATTCAGTGTGGCCACTGAGCCAATACTAAGATCATTGCCAGCAAGGTTTAAATCGCCAGCCGACCACAACATGTCACCACTCACTTGCAAGGCCTTGCTGACCACACTGCTCGCTGTTAGCGCAACGTTGTTGGCATTCACGGCAGTACCTGCACCATTAATGGAACCTCCATCAAGAGCCAAAGCACCCGCAACATTGACATCATTAGCAGCGGTCAGCGTAGCACCACTTTGCACATTCAGGTTATTAAAGTCACTCACACCTGTCGCTATTAGCGTCGCAGCGCTGTTAACACTCGCAGAGACACCCGTCACACCTCCTGCGAACGTACTGGTACCCGTATTTAGCGTGACTTGCCCTGCGCCCGAAACAGCGCCATTGAAGCTTTGATTCGCCGCAGTAGTCAATTGGCCATTGATCGCCAATGCTCCTGCATGTACTCCAGCCTGTGTCAGGGTCAAACTATTTGACCCAGCAACAGTAACGACACCATCAAGATTTAGTACATTATTTGCCACCATATTGCCCTGCACATTAAAAGTACCGGCCACCGTCGTATCCGCATTTAAATTACCGCTAATAAAGCTCAAGTCACCCGCAGCAAAAGTCAGTGGAGATGACGACTGAAGGGTGCCGCCATTCAATGTCGTGCTACCCGCGCTCTGGTTATATGTAGAGACGCTATTCAAAGTACCTGAGTTAAGCGTTAAAGCGCCGCTATTATTTAGCGTATCAATATCTATTTGGCCGCTCGCATTGAAATTAACTATGCCTTGATTGTCCAAGACACCACTGCTCATGCCGACCCCTGCTGCACTAATATCAAGGATGGCCG
>CAZBWS010000038.1:16754-23440 GCA_964495705.1 uncultured Gammaproteobacteria bacterium | reverse complement strand
CGCCAAACACCCACCATAAATACAAATTATGCCGCCACATAATGAGTATTCATAAAATACATACCCATTCCGCTTCGTTTTCTACTACAATCGCGTCTGGTTTTAATCCAACCCCGCCAAAAAGCGTGCATTTGCACACTTACGGCTTTTAATCTGGAGCAGCCCACACCGCTATGCGGATAGGCTGTGACATACAAAAGGTAGATATAATGTCTCAATACCAAAATGATATTAAAGAACTAGAAGGCGTTGTTAGCGCTGGCGGTTCTCCATGGGAAGCTATTAGCGCTGAATCTGCAGCTCGTATGCGTGCTCAGAACAAATTCAAAACTGGCTTGGAAATCGCTCAGTACACTGCCGACATCATGCGCGCAGACATGGCTGAGTTCGACAAGGACAAGACTAAGTACACCCAGTCTCTAGGTTGCTGGCACGGTTTTGTAGGTCAGCAGAAGCTGATCTCTATCAAGAAGCACTTTGGTACTACTGAGCGTCGCTACCTTTACCTTTCTGGTTGGATGGTTGCAGCGCTACGTTCTGACTTCGGCCCCTTGCCTGACCAGTCTATGCACGAGAAGACTGCAGTCGCTGGTCTAGTTGAAGAGCTATACACTTTCCTACGTCAGGCTGACGCACGTGAGCTAGGCGGCCTATTCCGCGAGCTAGACAAGGCTCGTGAAGCTGGCGATGCTGCTAAAGAGAAAGAAATCCAAAACGCTATCGATACTCACGAAACTCACATCGTGCCTATCGTTGCTGACATCGACGCTGGTTTCGGTAACGCTGAAGCGACTTACCTAATGGCTAAGCAGATGATCGAAGCGGGCGCATGTGCTCTACAGATCGAAAACCAAGTTGCTGACGAGAAGCAATGTGGTCACCAGGACGGTAAGGTTACTGTTCCTCACGCTGACTTCCACAACAAGCTACGCGCTCTACGTTACGCGTTCCTAGAGCTGGGCATCGACAACGGCGTTATCGTTGCACGTACTGACTCTGAAGGTGCTGGCCTAACTAAGGAAATCGCAGTTGTTAAAGAGCCAGGCGATTCTGGCGACATCTACAACTCTTACCTAGACGTTGAAGAGATCAACGTTGAAGACATGGCTGAAGGCGACGTGGTATTCAACCGCGGCGGCAAGCTAGTACGTCCTAAGCGTCTACCTTCTGGTCTATACCAGTTCCGTCAGGGCACTGGCCACGAGCGTTGCGTATTTGACTGCATCGGCGCAATCAACGCTGGCGCTGACTTGCTATGGATCGAAACGGCTGTACCTACAGTACACGAGATCGCTGGCATGATGGACGACGTTCGCAAGGTACACCCTGACGCGAAGCTAGTTTACAACAACTCTCCATCGTTCAACTGGACCCTAAACTTCCGTCAGCAGACGTTTGACGCTTGGGAGAAAGAAGGTAAGGACGTTTCTGGTTACGACCGCGCTGACCTAATGAACGCTAAGTACGACGACTCTGAGCTATCTGCTGTTGCAGACGAGCGCACTCGTACGTTCCAGGCGGACACTTCTCGCGAAGCGAACGTATTCCACCACTTGATCACTCTACCTACTTATCACACGACTGCATTGTCTGTTGATAACCTAGCTAAAGAGTACTTCGGTGAGCAAGGCATGTTGGGCTACGTTAAAGGCGTTCAGCGTCAAGAGATCCGTCAGGGCATCGCTTGCGTTAAGCACCAGAACATGGCTGGATCTGATATGGGCGACGACCACAAAGAATACTTTGCTGGTGAGAACGCTCTTAAGGCTGGCGGCGCTAAGAACACTTCTAACCAGTTCTAAGCACCACCCTAATCCAAACTTAGTTTGGCATTAGAAAGAAAGCGGCTCCTTCAAGGAGCCGCTTTTTTATAAGTAAACTTTGCAGGGCGTTCACCGCTGTGAGCTCCGTGCAAAGTTTATGATAAAATCCCCCTATTCTTCAACACTGATTGAGTGACATCACATGGCTGATACCCCTGCTTTTCTTAAAGATGCAAAAGACCTACTCACCGCTGACGGCTTTGTCACCAGCAATGTCTGGTACCATGGCACCTCATCCGCACTAGTTGACGCTATTCAGAAGGACGGTCTGAAACGCTCTGGGGATCGCGACCTAAAAGCCGCCGCAAAGAAGACTATGGCCACCATCGGCAACAACTACTCGGAATCTCGTGAGCCAGTATTTTTAACCCAGAGTAAAGAACTGGCATTTTATTGGGCAGAGCAAACCGTGCGCGAGCGCAGCGTGCGCTTTGAAGGCGAAGAACAAGCCGTAGTTTTTGCAGTGACTCTGCCTGAAGACCTAAACCCAAGGGTAAAACCGGATGTGGGCGCTGCTAGCTTATTGCTAGTTAAGGAAGGTGAAAACTTCATGGCTTACCTAGGCAAGGTTTATGAAGACTGCGATCAAGGCACCCCAGACATCGACTTGCGCACTGCCGATCGTATGGAGTTCTTAAATACCTTGGGTATGGCTTATTATGATTATGATGTTGAGACAACATATATTAGCCTCATCAACTAAAAAATATCGACTGCTAATTAGGAAGTATATCGGTGACATTCAAAAAACACCTCCAACTCACTATTTATAGCTTCATCACCTGGCTTAGCTTTTATATTGTTGGTTTACCTGAGTACTCTACGACTACCTTCTATTAGCCGCCTACAAAGAACTAGAGATAGCGTTTGTTATTCCCTATTGGTATTTAACCTTCTTCTATTTTTCATTTTGGCTGCAATTTCCCTATATTGGCTGGAAAATGGAACAATCAACACAGGGTACGTAAAGTATTAACTCAGCTCGCCGTGCTTTACTCGACCAATAACGTAGCGTATCTTGATGCTACATATTTGAAATTCATTGTATCTACTCTAAATACATCTCTTTCATTACTCTAAGCAGACGTTATTTGTAACAAAAACATGAACTGGCTCACATAATTGACTGAACCTAAACCATTGCCCTCCCTCAGATAAAGCATACTTATAAATAATTAAAAATTGAGACTCACCATGGGATTAAGAATAAAATTTAACTTAGTAATGCTAATAGCATTCGCAATAGGGCTTGGTATTTCTTATAAACTCAGCCAACAAATACTCATCGACAATGCAAAACAGGAAGTAGAGTTAAACGCAACACTACTAATGGAGTCAGCCAAAAGTGTGCGAGCATATACTGCTGAAGAAATAAGGCCATTACTCAACCAGCTCGACAGCGCAGACTTCTTACCCCAGACTGTACCCGCCTTTGCCGCCTCCGATAACCTTGAGCGAATAAAAAGCACATTCCCAGATTACAGCTACAAAGAAGCCGCTATCAACCCTACCAACCCAAGCCATCGCGCAACAGATTGGGAGCGCGAGGTTATTCAACACTTTAAAGACAACAAAGATATCAGTGAATATACTGACGTTCGCGATACCCCAACAGGTAAATCCTTATTTCTTAGCCGCCCACTCACCGTCAGCAGCACCAAATGTCTAGTTTGTCACAGCACGCCACAAGTTGCGCCCTCTTCCATGATTCGCGCTTACGGCACCAATAACGGCTTTGGCTGGAAGCACAAAGAAATCATAGGTGCTCAAATCATCAATGTACCTATGACCGTCCCCTTAAACCGTGCAAACCAAGCCTTAAAAACCTTCATGTTTGCTTTAACGCTCGTATTTATCATTATCTGGATAGTGCTCAATATCTTACTGCACTTTGTGGTTATCAATCCGGTTAAAAAAATGGCTGAAAATGCCAATAAAATCAGCCTAGGTGATTTAGAGACTCCCGAATTTGAAACAACTGGTAAGGACGAAATTGCCTCTCTAGGCAATTCTTTCAACCGTATGTATCGCAGTTTGACTAGTGCAGTAAAACTCCTCGATGAAACGCAGGTATAGATATGAGCGAGCAACCAGAAAAAATAGGCAAGTATCAAATCAAACGCATCCTAGGCAAGGGTGCTATGGGTGTCGTCTATGAGGGTTTTGATCCCGATATAGAGCGTCGAGTTGCCGTTAAAATACTGCACCCCCATTTGATTACCGAGGATGGAAGCGATGAATTCCTAGCCCGGTTTAAACGCGAAGCCCAAGCTGCCGCGCGCTGTATGCACCCCAACATAGTTATGGTTATGGAATACGCTACAGACAAGGACACACCGTATATAGCCATGGAGTATGTAGAAGGCACAGCACTCAATGACCTTATACGTTCAGGTAAAAGCTTCAGTCTAAAACAAATTTTCAGTATCACATCACAAATGCTAAAGGCGCTGAACGCCGCTCATAGCCAAGGTATAGTGCACCGCGATATTAAACCAGCCAATGTTATGGTACTCAAAAATGGTGCTGTAAAACTAGCAGATTTTGGTATTGCACGTATTGACAACAGCGGTGAACTTACTCAAGTTGGCGTGCTCATTGGTACACCACGATTTATGGCTCCCGAGCAAACTTTTGGCATGCCAGCAGATCATAGAGCAGACCTGTTTGCAGCAGCAATGATATTTTATGAACTACTAGGCAAGCTTCCTAGAGACCTGCCGCTGCCTATGAGTACACTTCCAGAAATAGACGGACTGCCACCCAATAACCGTCTTAATTATCAACAGATTATTCCTGCTGCTCTGGTTAACGTTATCACTCGAGGTCTTTCACCCAAAGCTGACAGCCGTTTTCAAGATGCTAAAGAATTTGCCTTCGCAATCAAGCAGGTTATTCCCCAGTTAAAATCTGGTCAAAATTTTACCGAAGGTAGCTCTCAACTTGAAGCTGAACACGGCACTCAGAACGCCAACAAAGAAGAATTAAGCGCAATGCAAAGCTTATTAGCCAGCTATATAGGACCTACGGCAAAAACATTAATCACACACAAAATGAGATCACACACCACTAGCATTGATTCCCTAGCGCAAAATTTATCTCAAGAAATCCCCAACAAAAAAGAGAGAGAACAGTTTCTGAAACGCTGGGATAACCGTGGCCTAGAGATTGGCAGTGACCTCAACTCTATTTCTGATGTAAACGCATTTAATAGTAGCCTCAACAATGTAGATTCCGCACATCTAACTCAAGCCTCACAAACCCTGCTCACCAACTCTATTGATGAAGACACACTTATTAAATTGCGAGATGACTATGCATCTTATGTAGGCCCCATGGCTGCACGACTCATCAAGCGTCAAGCCGACAATGTCATCAGCTTATCCGAGCTAGTACACGGATTAGCAGCGAATATACCCAACAGCAAAGAACGTGACAAATTCATTGCTCACTGGAGCAATTAACCCATTACCCAGGAATATCTACATGAATAACAATACCTCTTACAACCTTCGCCTCAAAGTCTTAATTGGGATGAGCCTATTCATTTTTTTGGTTATTGGCAGTTCCATTTATCAGCTTAAAACCTTAAGTTTGAGTGAACAAAACCATAGCTTATATGGTGAACTCAGCCAGTTAAAAGACATTAGTTTAGCGATTACTCGCAGCAGCGCCAACTACACAGAGAATGCGCCTAGGGATTTTAAAAGCTACCAAAGAGATGTAAAAGTATTCCACAAAGACGTACTCGGAGATGTTGAGCAATTTAACCAAAAGCTGACCAGCCTTGCCGACGACATTAATAACAAACTAGGATTTGCCCTGCCTCCATTAATTGGTGACCAACTAAGCGACAAAGGCAGTTACGCTATGCTGAATGAATCTGTAAACCGGTCACTCAGCAACTGGAAAACGTTTAAATCTGAATTTGAAGAGCAACTTGGCGACAACAAGAATGAGCCACGTCTAGAATGGGGTGCCAACTACATTCAGGAAAACAGTCCCAACCTGAATGAATCCATTCGAGTAATGGTCATGTACTACCAGAATTTTCTCGAGCAACAAAGCTTTTATGCCCACAGCATTGCCAATAGCAGTTTGGCACTGATGGTTATTATTGGAATATTAGGTCTCATCTGGTTTTATCAACGTGTTATTAAGCGCATTGGCCGCACCGTTGATGCATGTGAGCAGGTTGCCAGTGGTGACTTCGGCTACACGCTTCCGATTGAAGGCAATGATGAGATCACCGTTTTATCACATGCTTTTAACGCCTTATCCAGCCGCTCCAAGCTAGTACTTGCGATGTTAGATGAGCTGCAAAAAACAGATACTATCAACGAGGCTCTTAATATTATCACTCAGGCTGCCGGCGGCTATTTGCCTATTGCATGGGCAGGGTTTATGGAGACATCCCCCGACAACAACGCCATTAATCTACAACATACTCTGCCAGTTCAAATGATTCATAAATGGAGCCACCGCAGCCTAGACTTAGAGCAAGGATTTGGACTACAAATAGCAAGCTCTTTGATTAACAAGCAACCCGTTATGATTAATAAGCTGCGTGAATTTGCGGTACAAAACCCAGAGGAGCGCCTCTTGAGAGAGCTTGTTCGCAATAGCCAAGTGGAGTCACTTGTTGCCCTTCCCCTCACTAGCAGCAATGGCTGGGAAGGTGTTTTACTATTCGCTAGCCGCACCGGGGAATATCGTCGCGACCAAACAGAACTGCTAGAGCATTTATCCAACTTAATGGCCAACAACTTTGAGCGCATGAACCGCGCCCAAGAGAACGCCACACTGCTTAAAACACAGCAAACGATGCTACTAAAAAACTAATGTATTATGCGGATGGGCTAC
>CAZBWS010000038.1:0-16654 GCA_964495705.1 uncultured Gammaproteobacteria bacterium | reverse complement strand
TAAAACACAGCAAACGATGCTACTAAAAAACTAATGTATTATGCGGATGGGCTACTCGGCCTATCCGCACTCACTCAGCAGCAAAGCGATACGAGATCTGGATTACCAATTATCTCCTGTTCAAGACTGTATAGATGATGCTTTAAACTGGTATCGAGAAAACGGCTACGATATATAAAATCATGAAAATGACTGAAAAAAAAATGGATGCTCTACGGCTGCACTGGTTACTCGGGCAAATTAATCGCCAAAGAATGCAAACGCCAAGGCCTCAGCCCTATTCTTGCTGGGCGCTCTGAAGCTAAGGTAAAAACCGTAGCCGAGCAGTATGGTGTTGAATATCGTGTCTTTGACCTCAACGATGCGGATAGGCTAGAAAAAAGTATTGCTGACGGCTACCTCGTCTTTAATACAGCAGGCCCATTCACCTCGACCTGCATACCTCTACTCAATGCCTGCTTAAACAAAAAAGTGTACAACCTGTCTCTAGTCGGTGAACAGCCGTTCTGGGCACGCAGCAATGGCAAGCTAATTGAAAATAAGGCAGAAGTCTCTCGCCACAACTTTGGCAACGGCGAGCATCTATCGGTGGCAATATCCTGGGGAGACACCTCCAGCGCCTATCACTCTACCGGTATTGAAAATATTGATGTGTTTGCTGCGGCGAGCCGTATGGACGTTATCTTAATGTCAGTGATTATGGCTATGCGCCCCATCATCAAAATCAAAGCAGTGCAAAACTGGTTGAATAAAATGATTGACCGTTTGTCACAGGTCCCAGCGATGAGGTATTGGAGAACACCCCTGTGTATTTATTTGGCGAAGCTAAGAATGCCGCAGGAGAAAGTGTACGTGTGCAAACCCGAACCGCATCGGGCTAACCTATCTTGGCGCCGTTTACGCGATTGAGTAGCTAGAACAAGCTACCCTGCACTTCATCCAGCTCGGCCTTGCGCTGCTGAGCTTTAGTTTTCTTAGCCTCCAGCTTTGTATCCGACTCAGCGACTGGCACGGGTACAGCCTTACCTTCAAACTGTTCTAATAACGCCGCCGCACTAGGCTCATCAATACTGATAACCTCAGCTTGATCAGCCAGTTCTTCCACATACTGCTCGACCAACTCAACCGCCGCTGTTTCAAGCACCTCAATCGCGGGTTCTATATCTGGCTGCTTTACAGATTCCTGCTCAGCAATAATATCTAGAGCAGCGTCCACACTCTCTTCTACGGCTGTGCCGTTCTGCTTAGCCTTCACGCTCTCACGATACTTCTCCGAACGCCGATCCCCGCCCTTCGGCTTGGGGGCGACTTGGCGCTGGGTCAGAGCCGCCACTTCGGCTTGGTATTCTGCTGAACCCAAGACCCAGCCCTTAAGGCTAGAATTACTAATCAGCTTTATTTCATCTTCTGTTAGGCCGCCCTTAAATAACAAGGCATAGACTTGAGCCTGCTGTTGCACATTGTCCGCCAGTGCAATGTACTCCTTATGCAGCGTCAACAGGCCGCCAGGCTCCACACCACATGCATTATCAATATAACTAGACCAACTGTAATCCTCTGCCTGAGCTACCAAGTCTAAACGAACCGGCGCAGACTCAATAAAACGGTAAACCTTAAGTAGGTAGTTCGCAGGGTCAACCAAAGTGCCGCGATAGCGCCCTTCCCACAACGTGCCTGAACGGTCGTATTTTTTATTGAAGTGCTGCACATAGTAGCGCCCCAGCATCTGCATAAGCTTTGATATGCCCTGCTCCGTCGATGGGGTCAGCAGCAAATGAATTTCGCTTGGCAGCAATACATAGGCATGCAACGCACAAGCGTGCTTCTCACAGCCAGCCTGTAGCAGCTTTAAGTAATGCTGAAAGTCTTCATCCTCCGCAAACAAAGTCATCTTGTTGATGCCTTTAAGAATGATGTGCTGGGGGTGCTCGGGAAGTACGAAGCGCGCTAATCTAGCCACGAGGTGTCCTACTGTGTATTTGGAATAGCACGAATCATATTCTAGCTAAGTAAAATACACAATTGTTTCCGACCCTTTAGAAGTTACTGCCATACAGAAGCATGATTTAGCCACTACTTTACTGTAGAATTCGCGCACTTATTCCCGCCATGCGATGCGGATGCCCTAGGTTGACGAACGGACGGCCCGCCCTCCCCAGTCCCTGCGGTGCAGCACAGCTAGGCTTAGTCACTCTATTTAACAGAGGTTTTTACAATGACTGAACGTATTCAAAAAGGCAGCCTGCAGGTTGCTACCGTACTGGCCGACTTAGTGGCCGACCAAATTGCACCAGGCACTGGTATTGACGCCGATGCTTTCTGGGCGTCTTTTGAGCAGTTGCTCACCGACCTAGGCCCAAAGAATGCCGCGCTATTAGAAAAGCGTGAAGAAATTCAAAAGCAGATTGATACTTACCATCAAGAGCGCGCAGGCAAGGCCCACGACGCCGCTGAGTACAAAGCTTTCCTAACAGAGATTGGCTACCTAGTACCTGAAGGCGAAGCATTCCAAGTACAAACCGAAAACGTCGACCCAGAAGTGGCCGAAGTAGCTGGCCCTCAGCTTGTAGTGCCTATCATGAACGCGCGCTTCTCATTGAACGCAGCGAATGCCCGCTGGGGCAGCTTGTACGACGCATTGTACGGCACTGACGTGATATCTTCTGAAGGCGGCGCTGAAAAAGGCGGTGCTTACAATCCAGTGCGTGGCAACAAGGTTATTGCCTATGCTCGCGGCGTATTGAACGATGCAGCTCCGCTAGCCTCTGGAGAGCACACAGGCACGACTAACTACGCTATCGCTGATGGCAAGCTAGTCGTTACTCTTGCTGACGGTTCTACTACGGGTCTTGCCCAGCCAGAAAAGCTAGTTGGCTACAATGGCAATGGGGATAGCCCAGCAGCCATTCTTTTGCAAAACAACGGCCTACACATTGAAGTTCAATTTGATGCTGAGCACCCTGTCGGCAAGACCGACCCCGCCAACATTAAAGACTTGTTGATGGAGTCTGCCCTAACAGCTATTCAGGATTGTGAAGATTCTGTTGCCGCAGTAGATGCAGAAGACAAGGCCTTGGTTTACACCAACTGGCTAGGCCTCATGAAGGGCGACCTTCAGGAGTCGTTCCAAAAAGGTGGCAAGACCTTAGTTCGCAAGCTGAACGAAGACCGTACTTACACGGCCATCGACGGTGGCGAGCTGGTATTACCTGGCCGCAGCCTATTGTTCGTGCGCAACGTGGGTCACTTGATGACTAACCCTGCAGTATTGGACAAACACGGCAACGAAGTACCTGAAGGCTTTCTGGACGCTATGTTCACTGGCCTGTGCTCACTGCACGACCTACAGGGCAAGGGCCAGTTCAGCAACTCGCGCAAAGGCAGCATGTATATCGTGAAGCCTAAGATGCACGGCCCTGAAGAGGTAGCCTTTGCCAACGAAATCTTTGGCCGCGTTGAAGACGCCCTAGGCATGAGCCGCAATACCCTGAAGATGGGTATTATGGACGAGGAGCGCCGTACGACCGTAAATCTGAAGGAGTGTATCCGCGCTGCTAAAGAGCGTTGCGTATTCATCAACACGGGCTTCTTGGACCGCACGGGCGACGAGCTACATACCTCTATGGAAGCCGGTGCCTTTGTAGCTAAGACGTCTATGAAGCAGCAAGCTTGGATTGGCGCTTACGAAGATTGGAACGTGGATATCGGTCTAGAGTGCGGCCTGCGTGGCAAGGCTCAGATTGGTAAAGGCATGTGGCCTGTACCCGACAATATGGCTGACATGATGGAAGCCAAGATTGGCCATCCAATGGCTGGTGCTAACTGCGCATGGGTTCCCTCTCCTACGGCGGCAACACTGCACGTATTGCACTACCACAAGGTCAACGTAATGGACCGTCAGGCAGAGCTTGCCCAGCGCGACCGCGCCAGCCTAGATGACATCCTAGCGATTCCATTACTAGGCGACACCAAGCTATCTGCTGAAGAAATTCAGCACGAGTTAGACAACAACTCTCAAGGTATCTTGGGCTATGTTGTACGCTGGGTAGACGCGGGCGTGGGTTGTTCAAAAGTGCCAGACATCAACAATGTCGGCCTAATGGAAGACCGCGCGACTTGTCGTATATCTAGCCAGGCATCAGCCAACTGGTTGCGCCACGGCATTGTCTCTAAAGAGCAAGTCATGGAAAGCATGCAGCGTATGGCAGCGATTGTTGATGGCCAAAATGCCGCAGATCCTAGCTACATCAATATGGCGCCGGATTTTGACAGTATTGCCTTCCAGGCTTCTTGCGATCTAGTCTTCAAGGGCTGCGAGCAGCCTAGCGGCTATACAGAGCCTGTATTGCACGCTCGTCGGCGCGAGCTAAAAGCTAGCCAAGCTTAGTTTTAGCCCGTCTTAAAAAGCCCCGCACTCTTGCGGGGCTTTTTTATTTATAATATGTAGTTTATTACTTCACAGCCTTGGTCTTGGGACGTATATTAGTCCCCTATGATCGACGCTACGCAATCACTTGCAAACAACCCGCCTGAATTACTGCAGCATCTATATGGTATATGCAGTGGTATCTATATTGCCGTGTGTGCCTACCTACTTTTAGCGGGTATTTCTCACCATACAAGCCATACCCGTGGTATTGCTAAAACCTTTTATATTAGTTGCCTCGCATTCTTTTTATTTGCTTTTTATAGCTTATTTTTTCAATACTATGCACAAACCGCTTCCACTCTCGCTATATCAGAAAGTTGGTTTACACTATCTAAGTATGCAACGCCTATTGCCCTAGCAGTCATCACTCGCGTCTTCGTTAAATACAGCGTTATCATGTCCTATATCGCTTATGAGCTAAGCATTAAGTATCGCTGGATTATTCATGGGCTGTATATTTTTGATGCTTGTTGTTTAGTCGCTTTATACTTTATCCAAGATATCAATAACGCCGTGGCCTTGGCGACATTTGCCTTTGTACCCCATGCGATACTGGCAACCCGCTTTACACGCTTAGTCATTAAAAGCTTAAGTATGGGACGGTTTCTTAGCTTCTTATTATTAGCCTGTGCACTGCATTCCTTATTGTTGTCTTATTTAATATTTAACCAAGCCTTGCCTTCTAACCCCTATGGCATACTTATCTACTGCCTCATTTTTGCCTTTACCACTCTCAGCTTTAGTTTTATCGTTGTGCGTTATGGCTATGATGAAGCTAAACTTTACTTCGACCTCAAGCAAACCAATCATCAGGGTTTAATCTACGGCATCCATAAAGCCTTAGAGAACGAAGATTTTCATCTCGTATACCAACCTCAAATCAACTTAAAAAGTGACCGCCTTTATGGCCTAGAAGCACTCATCCGCTGGAATCACCCTAAATTAGGAGCGATTCTGCCTGATGACTTTATTCCCCTTGCTGAAAAGGCTGATCTAATCGACGGCATCTGTCGTTGGGTTATTAAGTCTGCTGTCGCAGAATGTCGGAAGTTCATCGACCAAGACTACCACCTACGTATATCCATTAATTTCTCAGCTAAGAACCTCACTCCTAAAACAGTTAGCTTTCTTCAACAAACACTGGAACAACATAATGTATCTGCGCAATATATTGGCATAGAAATCACAGAGTCATTAATGCTCCACGAGTCTGAAGAGTCCAGACAGGCACTGTCTATGCTGCACGCCATGAAAACCCCGATATCACTAGATGATTACGGCACAGGCTTTTCATCATTGAGCTACATAAACAAACTGGCCTTACACGAAATTAAAATTGATCGCAGCTTTGTCAGTGGTATCGATAGCAACCCTGAGAATTACATTATCTCTAATTCGACGATAAGCATGAGTAAAACGCTGGGTCTACAAGTAGTAGCCGAAGGGATTGAAACCATACAAGAATTACAAAAACTTAAATCTATGAATTGCGATATTGCTCAGGGTTATTACATTGCCCAACCCATGCCTATCGAAAAACTACACCAATGGTTACAAACAAGCTCTTACCAAAAAGCCTCAAACACAGCCCCATAAAAAGCTAATGATTAGCATTGACAGAATTTAAGGATAGTTTAGGATTAGCTAAAATTAATAGTACATAAAAAGATCATTAGTAAGGCTAAACATGGCTAGTAGCAACCTCAAGCAGAATCGCTTAAAACAATTACGCGCCTTCATCAATGCAGCGCAAACGGGCAGCATCTCTAAAGCCGCTGAACGCTTGTTCCTCAGCCAACCCTCCATCTCTCTGCAGATCAAGGCCCTTGAAGAAGAAATGGGAGCCACTTTATTCGAGCGCCGCGGCCCCAAGATTCAAATTACTCCGGCTGGTAAAGCCTTACTTGATATCACGTTACCCTTAGTTGAAGGCATGGACACTCTATCTGAAGTGTTCTCAGCTAAGTTGGGCGAAGTCGACACGGGTGTATTGGATATCGCTGCAGGGGAGTCGACAATTTTGTATATTCTGCCCAAATATGTCGTCGCTTTTAATAAGAAATATCCCAAGATACAAGTGCGCTTGCATAATGTAACTGGGCGAGACGGCATGAGTATGATCAAAGCCGACGAGGTGGATTTTGCCGTAGGTTCGATGCTAGAAGCTGTAGAAGATATCAACTACTTCCCTATTTTCTCCTATGACCCCATGTTGATCACCCCGCCAGACCACCCATTGGCGAATAAAAAAGACATCACCCTAAAAGATATTTCACCCTATGGATTAATCCTTCCTCCACGCCACTTGAGCACTTGGCGTATGGTGAAGTTAATATTCCAGCAGCATAACGCCCCCTATAAAATCAGCCTAGAAGCGGGCGGCTGGGAAGTGATTAAAAAGTATGTCGAACTCGGCATGGGCATATCCATTGTTACCGACATCTGCCTGAATGATGACGACAAACTCAGCAAAGTTCCGTTAAGTAAATACTTCCCCAAACGCAGTTATGGCGTTGTCATGCGCCGAGGAAAATTCATTTCACCACAGGCAAGACGGTTTTTAGAAACAATGAGTGAAGAGCTAGTTCACAAAATCGATGCGATGAATAACTCACCCAAACAAGATCAGTTTTCACCCTGGTAGGAAAGCAATAGATGCCATATAACTGTAAAGACTGGGTGCCCCATATCACTGTTGCCACTATTGTAGAGCAAGACGGTTTGTTCCTGTGTGTGGAAGAACACTCCAAATCTAATCAGGCTGTGGTTATTAATCAGCCTGCAGGCCATGTAGAGCGAGGTGAAAGTATACTCGCTGCTGCAGTTCGCGAGACACTAGAAGAAACGGGACATCTGGTGGAACCAGAACACCTAGTCGCTGTCCAGCGTTGGCATAAACCCAATACGGACGACACCTATTTCAGAATTGTTGTCTCGGCTAAAGTGATCGATCATGATGCAGAGCGTGAGCTGGATGCAGGGATTGTACAAGCGCTTTGGCTCAGCCGTGACGAGCTAACACGCAGGACGATTGAGCTGCGCAGCCCGCTAGTATCGCAGACGGTGGATGACTATCTAGCGGGGGCTAGACATTGTTTGAGTATATTAAAAGACTTCGAGTAAACACGCTCCAAGCCCCCGTCCTTGCGTCAGTAGTATATAATCTCGCCCATGACTAAAAAGCGTGTAATTGTTGGCATGTCCGGTGGTGTTGACTCCTCCGTGGCAGCAAAAATATTGATCGAACAAGGCTATCAAGTAGAGGGCCTGTTTATGAAAAACTGGGAAGAAGAGGACGAGGATTCTGCCTACTGCCCAGCGTTGATCGACATGGAAGATGCTCAACAGGTGTGTGACGACTTAGAGATCCATCTACATCGCGTAAACTTCTCTAAAGAATACTGGGACCGAGTATTCAGCCATTTTTTGGACGAATACAAAGCCGGTCGCACTCCCAACCCTGACATCATGTGCAATAAGGAGATTAAGTTTAAGGCCTTCTTAGACTACGCCATGAAGCTCGGTGCCGACTACATTGCCACGGGCCACTACGTGCGCCGTGAAGACGATGCGGATGGTTTCGTACATCTAATGCAGGGCAAAGACCAAAACAAAGATCAAAGCTACTTCCTGCACACACTCGGACAAACCGAGTTGAGCAAGGCCTTATTTCCCTTAGGTGACATTGCCAAACCTTTAGTGCGCGAAATGGCC
This sequence comes from uncultured Gammaproteobacteria bacterium, assembly GCA_964495705.1. Taxonomy (GTDB): domain Bacteria; phylum Pseudomonadota; class Gammaproteobacteria; order HTCC5015; family HTCC5015; genus CAZBWS01. Next base: position 8,511 of record CAZBWS010000038.1, on the reverse strand, counting down.
ATGGATGCGGGCTTTGATAACCACGCTAAAAAGGACAGCACGGGTATCTGCTTCATCGGTGAGCGCCGCTTTAAAGATTTTTTATCTCAATATCTCCCTGCGCAACCCGGACGCATCCACACCGTAGACGGTGAAGACATCGGTGAGCATACAGGTTTAATGTATTACACCATGGGGCAGCGTCAAGGCATTGGTGTGGGTGGCATGCGCGACTCCGGTAGCGAACCTTGGTATGTCGTCGGCAAAGACTTAGAAAATAATGTACTACTAGTCGCCCAAGGTACCCAACACCCTGCGCTGTTTAAAACTCATTTAACCGCTAGCCAGCTTTACTGGGTAAAAGAACAAGCCCCCGATGACATGCCTATCGAATGCGACGCCAAAGTACGCTATCGCCAAGAGCAACAAACCTGCCGTATCATTGAGCTTGAAGGCCGCAACTGTGTGGTAGAATTTAAACAGCCCCAACGCGCAATTACCGCTGGTCAATCGATTGTTTTCTATCGCGGCGAAGACTGCCTTGGTGGTGGTATTATAGAAACCGCATATAACCTTAAAGAAGTAGGACAGCAGTAGTGGCCGAAAAAAGTATACTCAATCAAACTATCGCCCTAGCTGGTATGTTCCAAGCATGTGAACAGGTACGCGAAATTGCCTATAGTGGTCAATATAATGCGGATATGCTGGAAACCGCAATTCATAGTTTGATGCAACTTGAGTCAAATAATGTTGAAGATATCTACGGCGGCTTTCACAATCTCAACCGCGGTAGCCAAGTACTGCAAAAACAACTCGGTGGCGAAGCTTCAGGTCGCGACATTGAAATTACCCGCAACGTAGCAACTCTACTGCATTTAGAACGCAATTTAATGAACAACGCGAATGCACTAAAAAGTCTACGCAGGGGTATGGAAACCGCCATCTCCCAGGCCCAATACTTTGACAATACCCATGAAAATGTCATCAGCAACATTGCTGACATCTATAAAACCACGATTAGCCCATTAGGTAGTAAAGTGATCGTTAATGGCGAGCAGAAATTTTTAGCCGATGAAAGCAAAGCAAAGCTGATTCGTGTATTCCTGCTTGCTGCTCTGCGTTCAGCAGTACTTTGGCGCCAGTGTGGAGGCAATCGCTTCAAGCTCATCATGCAGCGCACCAAGCACATACAAGCAGCGAAGCAAATCAATCCATTACACTAGCGAGGTAAGATCACATGCAAGATAAGCACTCAACACTGCGTACACTCGCACCCAGTGAGCGTATCTACATAGATTTCGCTAAAGGTTCTGCCGTACTAGCATCCTTGATGCTGGACTCTCATTTAAGTGTAGAACAAGCACAAACAAGCTTAACCCAGCTCATACAGTCTCACCCCTTATTGCAATCGATTGTTGCACCAGATCAAGCACAATTGAATTTTGTTACCCATGCAGATAAGACTGAGATCAACTTGATCAATAGCAGTGACTTCGAGCGCGTCTACCAAGACGTACAGAACACCTTACTAGACCCTACAAAAAAGCTGATTCATTGCAGCCTTGCTCAGTCCGAAGCTAGCCAACAATCCTACATTGTTTTTTTACTGCACCACTGTGTTGCCGACGGCACTTGCGCTGCCGAGTTCTTAAATGACTTTATGTTAATTTACACAGGTCAAACTACAGACGCTGATTATCAGGTACCTGCAGCAATAGAAACACTTAGCTCAGCCCCGCAACAATCAGCAGATGATACTCGTGCTCAAGAACAAGCTTTAATAAACCAGTTACAGCCTATCCGCATGCCTTTCAAGCCCGAAATTGAGCTGACGACACAGCCTTACATGAGCACTCTTAATCGCTCATTCAGCACACAGGAGTCAGAAAAGCTGATACAAGCGACTAAGGTTAAAGGTTGTACCGTACACGGTGTTCTTTCTGCAGCAATAATCCAAGCAAGCTATCAACTTGCTAGCGCTGCCTATCAGAAAGATGAGTTAACACTGTGTATAAAATACGCATTAGATATTCGCCGACGTTTGCCTAAGCCACTGCCTAGACGGCAGGTATTTGCTGCCGTGACCGCTTATAACGAACTCTATGAACTATCCAAAGAACAATCATTTTGGCAGCTTGCAGACAGCACTAAAAGCAAAGTCCATAGCTACTTAGATAATGACGGCGCTAGCAAAAGCGCCCATGCCTTTAGTGCTGCTAAGAGTGTAGAGAATGCCAATGTTGCCTTGATGATTTCTAATATCGGCCAATCTGGTGTGGCAAATAAATATGCTGACATCGTCGTATTAGATGCCCATGTACATGCTACCGTACTCGCGCCCTGCCCGGTCATTACTGTACTTACCTTCAACGGGCGCATTCAACTCGACTTTAGCTTCACTCAACCTTTTGTACCCCAATATGCGACTACTCAAATTGCAGATCGTGCGATGGATATCCTCCGCACTGAACTCGTTTTATAAACTCACTGGCAGTGAAAAGGTTTTCTTTTACCCGCTGACTAAAGAGTTTACTGACAACCCCTACCCAATCTATGACAGGTTGAGAAGTTCTGCGCCCGTGTATAAATCGCCTCTAGGTTTTTGGGTAGTAACCCGATCTAAAGATGTTAATTTTGTGCTTAAAGACCCGGGTTTTGGCAATGACTACAAGCGCAAAACCATAGAGAGGCACGGGCCTAATGCCTTAGATGACCCGTCAATCCATATGATGAGCATGTGGTTATTAGTACTTCATCCGCCAGATCATACGCGCATACGCAGCCTTATGACCAAAACATTTAGTGCGCGACTGGTTAAAAAAATGCGCCCGCAGTTTGAAGCCTCTGTTAACAAACTCATTGATAAAGTCATCGACAAGGGCGAGATGGATATCATCCGAGATTTGGCTAAACCGCTCCCCGTTATGGTGATCTGTGAAATTTTAGGTATTCCTGAAAAAGATTGGCAGTGGTTTATTTACGAAGCTAATTTGCCCGGTCGCTTAATTGACCCTATGCCGATGACTGCGCAAGAGCGAGATGAAATTAACCAGCGCGTATTAGAATTAAATGCCTATTTTGAGAAATTCATCGATCTTAAGCGTGAACAGCCCGCTGATGATCTAGGCACATTAATGGTTCAAGCCTTTGACGAGGGTGAAGATAAGCTCAGCAAAGCCGAATTGATTTCTAGTTTTGAGCTCTTATTTGGCGCTGGCCATGACACGACTATGAATTTAATCGGTAACGGATTAAACGCATTATTAAACCACCCAGAACAACTCAATAAGCTCAGGCAAAAGCCCGAACTTATTTCCAACGCCATTGAAGAGCTACTGCGTTACGACGCTCCGGTACAACTGGCTCATCGCATGGCAATGCAAGATACAGAAATAGATGGGCACAGCATCAAAGAAGGTGAAATCATTATCACCGCGCTAGGTGCCGCTAACCGTGACCCTGAACTTTATACAGACCCCAATAGCTTAGATATTGAACGTGAAAAAATTAAGCACAGTGCTTTTGGTGGAGGCATTCATTTTTGTATTGGGGCAATGCTGGCACGTATAGAAACTGAAATTGCATTCAAGGTCTTACTAGAACGCATTCCTGATTTTCAGCTCAGTAGTAAACAACAAGAATGGAATCCAACCGCCACCTTGCGCGGTTTGAGGTCACTGCCAGTCACCTGGGAGCAATGAAACGAATATAAATGTCTTTTATTGCCCTCTTCGTCCTCGGTTTACTTTGCTGGTTGTTTAGCACCGTATCCGCTGGCGGCGCAGCAACCATCGTACTGCCAATTTTAGGTTTTGCAGCGGGCGTAGATATTGCCGTACCTGTCGTGGCATTTGCAGCACTGATGGCAAACCCCAGCCGAGCTTGGATGTTCAGGCGCTATATTGACTGGCAAGTCGCGCGTTGGTTAATACCAGGTAGCTTGCTTGGGGCTATACTCGGTGCATACAGTTTTAGCTTACTTTCGCCAGAGTGGCTGCAAGCACTACTGGGGGTGTTTTTAATTTCAACCGTTTTTCAATTTCGTGCGGGTAAAAGCCAACGCCGTTTTAACGTTCGCCCCTCCACCTTTCTGCCTATCGGAGCACTGGTCTCGTTTAGCTCGGGCGTCGTTGGGGGTTCAGGCCCGGTACTTAACCCTTTCTTTCTCAATTACGGCACAGAAAAAGAAGCACTTGTTGCCACTAAGGCCGTTAACTCACTGGTTATGCAGCTTGCAAAACTCACTGTTTACGCCAGCATGGGAGTCATCACCCAGCAAGTTAGTAGCTTCGGTCTAGCTTTGGGTCTCGGCGCCATTGTGGGCACTTTCTTAGGTAAAAAGCACTTACTCAATATTGATGCCCAACGCTTTAAAGTCTATACCTTAGTCATCATGCAAATAGCGGGCTTTAGCTTACTAGTAAAAGCATTTATGTATTAATCGAGGCTACAGGTCACACCCGTTCCGCCTAAACCACAATAGCCCTGTGGATTTTTAGCTAAGTATTGCTGATGATACTCCTCGGCATAATAAAACTCGGGGGCATCTAGGATTTCCGTCGTGATTTCTGCCATACCCGCCTGCTTCAGGCTGTTTTGATACTTCAGCAAAGACTCTTGAGCTTGCTGCTTTTGTGCCTGACTATAACTATAAATGCCCGATCGATACTGTGTTCCCTTGTCATTACCTTGGCGCATACCTTGGGTGGGATTATGCGACTGCCAAAAGCAAACGAGCAATTCATTAAAGCTAATCAACTCTGGGTCATAAACGACCAATACAACTTCGTTGTGTCCTGTCATTCCAGAACAAACCTCTTGATAGCTGGGGTTGGGTGTCTTCCCAGCTGCATAGCCCACCGCCGTTGAGTAGACGCCATCCAAGCACCAAAATTTGCGCTCTGCCCCCCAAAAGCAGCCCATGCCAAATAAAACCTTGTGCATATTCTCGGGAAAGGGCTCTATCAGCCCGTTGCCATTAACAAAGTGACGCTCTGGAACAGCAATAGCCTCAGTGCGACCTTTAAGGGCTTCATCCGAGGAAGGCAAAGTGTTTTTTTTAAATAGCGACATGATATTCAACTCTTCATTTTATTCTACGTTATAGCACAGACATAAGCTTATCCAACGAGTTCCACATCAGAGCTTGCTAGCCAGCGTCTGTACTTGTATGGTTTTAAACTTATCCCCATAAAACATAACACGCATGATTGAATTAAATGTGAAAAGCCCCGATGACTCAAGTATTGACGGGCATGTCTATAAAATATTCCCCAATGATCTCAACTCCCATAATACGGTATTTGGCGGAGTCATCATGTCGATTGCGGACAGACTCGCTTTGGTCGTTGCAGAGCGCCACAGCGGCCATAGCTGCGTCACTGTATCGGTTGATGACATGCACTTTTTAGATGCGGCCAAAGGTGGAGACACCCTCTTATTCCGATCCTCCATTAACCGGGCTTGGGGCAGCTCCATGGAAATTGGTATCCATGTTGATGCTGAAAATAGCTTTAACCGAGATACTCGACATATATTATCTGCCTACTTTACCTTTGTCGCCTTAGATGCCGAGAATAAACCCTGCAAAGTCCCCGCCCTGCTACCGCAAACCGCAGAGCAAAAAATACGCTCGGAGGAAGCCGATATGCGACGACAACTGCGCTTGGAAAAAGCGAATAAATTAAAGCAGTTACGGGAATAACAACAAGTGTTCAAACGATCGTTTGCACTTCACCATAATTCACCTTAGGATAGGCAATAAATAGTTATTACACACACAAATCTATAGGCTGATGTATGGGTAGAAAGTTACGCAAGCTTGATCGCGCTATTAAATGCGCTGTCACTTACGAAGAGTGGCATGCCGCCTGCGCGGAACATGACAGAATCTCTGGTGCGGACGAGTGGAAAGAGGTCGATCACTCGCCGTATTACGATTATGAGCTCATTCGTACACGCCTCTCTGAGATTCGCCAAGCCCGCCAACGCAATGACGTTAACCAGCTCTGCTTTCACCTACAAGAAGGCCTGCACGGTAACTTAGGCAATATCTCTAACCCTATTCTCTATACCAAGAGTAAACTCGGCACAAAACGTCTTATTGAGACCTACCTCAGCGAAGTAACCGATGCGCTGAATTTTGTTTGTGATAATGACTTTAAAGAAAAAGACTTCAAAGACAAACTCGACTTCTTTGAAACGACAGGCCATGCCTACGGCCAATCTGCACTTATGCTCAGTGGTGGCGCAACACTTGGTCTATTTCATATGGGCGTGCTCAAAGCTCTGCATGAAGCCGAAGATGATCTCGTTCCTTCGGTTATCTCTGGCTCTAGTGCAGGTTCCATCATGGCGGGAGTTGTAGGCACGCACACCGAGGAAGAGCTACACGCTATGCTCGACCCCAGTAATTTATCTCTAGAGGCCTATAAACACATTGGCTGGAAAGGCCTACTCGGCGGCAAACCCGTTTTAGACGGCGACCACCTTGAGGCCTGTTTAGAATCCAATATCAAAGACATGACCTTTGAAGAGGCCTATCGCGCGACGGGCCGACAAATCAACATCACCGTATCGCCATTCAATCGCCATCAACAAGCGCGCCTACTCAACTGGAAAACATCCCCCCACGTACTCATTCGCAAGGCCGTATTAGCCTCCAGCGCAGTACCTGCAATATTTCCACCAGTGACGCTGTGGGCGAAGAATGTACATGGTGAAAAAGTCCCCTACATCCCAACACGAAAATGGGTAGACGGCTCCGTTAAAGACGACCTTCCCATTTTCCGCCTATCGCGCTTATACGGCGTCAACCACACCATCGTCAGCCAAACCAACCCCCATGTGGTGCCCTTCATTTCCCGTAATAGCGATATCCCCAAAGCGGGTAACTTGGCTTGGGCCTTTGCTGCTAAAAATATCCAACTGAATACCAACCTCGTATTGGAAGTGATTCAAAAGCGCATTAAAACCAATGAAATAGCGCTATTGCTGGATAAAGCACAGTCCGTGATGAGACAAAAATACATTGGCGATATCAACCTAATTCCCCCGCGCAATGCCAGCAATCTGTTTCGCGTTTTGAAAAACCCAACTATCAAAGACGTAGAGCGTTTTATTGAAACGGGTGAACGCGCGACATGGCCGCGCTTAGACATGATCCGCAATACCACACAGATCAGCCGTACCTTTACCGAATGTTTGGCGAAACTGGATGCTCAAGAAACTGAAAAGCTTGAGCGTTTGAAGCTGGTGAGTGTGAGTTAGGCAGCTAAGGTTGTGAGCATAAAAAAGGCCGACGTTATATCGGCCTTTTTTATTAGCGTTTAGACTGGCGCCTCTTAATCGCCGAATATACTCTAAACTTCTTATTCTCAGCAATGATCTGGCAAGGCCCAATATGCTGCTCAATTTGCGTGGGATATTTCAAAAAAGAGTTCGCAACAATACGCAGCTCTCCCCCCACCATCAACTGCCCTGCAACATCACGAATAAACTGCTCGGTCACACTATAGTCTGTTCTAACTCCCGTATGAAACGGGGGGTTGGAATAGATGGCCTTGAACAAGCCCTTCACTTCCGAGAGCCCGTTGGACGGGTATATTTCCACATCGATATTATTCATTGTTGCGGACTGCTGCGAGGCATAAACCGCCTCGGCACTGGTATCCAGCATCTCTACCGTGGCATCGGGCCAACGCTTCTTCAAGTGCAAGCCGACTACACCTGCACCACAACCAAAGTCGAGCACACGGTGGGAGGGAATCTTACCTAGATTATCGAGCAACAAGGCGGTGCCTTCATCTAACTCGCCGTGTTTAAACACACCAGGGATGCTAGCAAACTGCAGTGCATCATCACCCTCACCGATAGTAAATACCTGCTGCCAATCGTCTAAATTGAAACTGCCGCCACCACATAAATCAGCACTCCAAAACTGACAATGTCTGGCCATATCCAGCTTCAGTGCATTATCACAATGCTCCGCCAACTGCTTCGCCCCCCCCTGTATGCCCGCCTTCTTCTCGCCAACTAAGTAAACCTTCACCCCTGCAGCATAAGCTGCATTCAGCTGTGCCAACCAACAGTTCAAAAGCTCACGGGATTTGGGCAAAATAATGATGACTTGCTCTATATCCTCAACAATAGGAATGGTATGGCTAAACTCGGCGCTAAAACCTCGGCTCGTCGCCGCTTGATAACCCGTGAAGCTGTTACACCAGACTTTCAGCCTATCCGCATTCAACCATTGGGATAGCAATTCGGTGTCCCATAGGCCGAGTACTAAGCTAGATTTATCTTCAAGCTCTTCGATATTGCGGATTAGGACTGCGGTGGTGTTATGCATGGGTAGTCTTGGTAATTAGGGATTGAGGTATTTTACGGTATTTGTGCGGATAATGCTGGGGCTATGCGGATGGGCTGGTGTTGCATGTGTAGGGTGGATTAGGTGTAGCCGTAATCCACCGTGCGGGAATAATAGTTATGGTGGGTTACGCTTTCGCTAACCCACCCTACGCGCTAATTATT
>CAZBWS010000037.1:0-24294 GCA_964495705.1 uncultured Gammaproteobacteria bacterium | reverse complement strand
GACGGCGACGCATCTGTCCTAGCTGGCGGCATCAAGCTTAGCTTCTAAGCAAACACTGTTTTCATAAAGTGTAAAAAGGGCGCCCTAGGGCGCCCTTTTTTATTGGCTTAATATCCAGCTTTAAAGACTAGAAGGTAAGCTGTGCCCTTAGACGTATTTCTTCGCCTTCATCATCGCTATTTTCGTCTTCACCATCAGTGTAGTTCAGGCCGAAGCGAACATTATTATGTGCGTACCAGTTAACGCCGACGGTATAGGCCGTTGCATCGGTTTCACCTAGCTCGATATCACCAAAATCGCCATCGCCGTCTTCATAGCGCGCAACCACTTCCCATGCTCCACCTTGGCTAGCTGGCTTAACACGCTTAAACTTGCCACCGCTATAGGGGCGCGTCTCGCCCGTTAGGATATAACCCACTTGTACATACTGACCAGACAAGCTCTCATCACCGAAATCACCGTCAAAGTACTCCGCTTGAACATGGAAAGACCCCGATACTGCGGCAACTTCCAAGCCCAGCGCTTCTGTGTCATCAATATCACGATATGCCGCACCTAAGTGAACGAGGCTATTATCTGTTTTAAGAGGAGCAATGGTGTAACGCGCAGCAAAGCCGGCCTCTTCACCCGTGTCATTAGGATCCACGTCATCGAAGTAAAGACCTGCGGCATAGGTTTGGTTGCCGTCAAACTTGCCGCTCAGCACAACACCTTCTGCGCGACCAACTGTAAACAGCTCTGTTGCCGCTGTACGCTCTAACACACTAATATCCTTAGATGACGTCAGTAGCTCCAAGCCAAAGGGCTGCTGCTGATTACCCACAGTGACTACAGCCCCTTTACCAAAACCTGTGTAACGTAAATAAAGGTCTTCAACACCCGATCCATCGGTATTGTATTGCGTCTTAAACTGCCAATCTTTAGCGACCGTGCCTTTTACATAGAGGCGTGTGCGTCGAGCTTCAAACGCGTCTTCATCTACAACACCATTTTCCTCGGCACGATTGTAGTCATACATAATGCGACCACCCACCTGAAACTTATAATCACCACTAGTAACCTTCAAGCCACCTTTAGTAGAGATCTTAACTTCAGCTTGTACATTTGTTGTCAGTAACGTGCATGCAGCAAATGTGGCTGCTATTAATTTAGTGTTCATTTCCAATTCAAACCTCATTTATTTGTCTGGGCGCCTCTTCAGCAGGCAGTGCATTCTGGCACCTTCGTGTTACAGGATTATGACAAAGGCTTTTTTATGGGGGAGAATTGCCCTTTCACAGTTTACCAAGAGCTTTTCTATCAAATTGAACGCCAACATTAACTCTGCTTTATAAGTAGCTAGATGGCGGCCTAGAATGTCAGCTGTGCCCTTAGACGTATTTCTTCGCCTTCATCATCGCTATTTTCGTCTTCACCATCAGTGTAGTTCAGGCCGAAGCGAACATTATTATGTGCGTACCAGTTAACGCCGACGGTATAGGCCGTTGCATCGGTTTCACCTAGCTCGATATCACCAAAATCGCCATCGCCGTCTTCATAGCGCGCAACCACTTCCCATGCTCCACCTTGGCTAGCTGGCTTAACACGCTTAAACTTGCCACCGCTATAGGGGCGCGTCTCGCCCGTTAGGATATAACCCACTTGTACATACTGACCAGACAAGCTCTCATCACCGAAATCACCGTCAAAGTACTCCGCTTGAACATGGAAAGACCCCGATACTGCGGCAACTTCCAAGCCCAGCGCATTCGTCTCATCAATATCACTATAAGCCACACCTAAATGCATTAGGCTGCTATCCGTTTTAACCGGCGCAATGGTGTAACGTGCGGCAACGCCCACTTCTTGCCCCGTATTGTCAGGATCTACATCTTCGAAATACAGGCCCGCGGCATAGGTCTGATTAGCGTCAAGCTTTCCACTGAGCTGAACACCTTCTGCATGTCCAGTGGCAAATAGCTCTGTAGTCGCAGCACGCTCTAAAATACTGATATCTTTAGACGAGGTTAGCTGCTCTAAGCCGAAGGGCTGCTGCTGGTTGCCTATAGTCACCGCCGCAGCATGGCCAAAACCGGTATAACGTAAATACAAGTCTACGAAGCCGCCCGCACTATCCGTATTGAACTGAGTTTTGAATTGCCAGTCTTTAGCGACCGTTCCTTGAACATTGAGACGTGTACGACGAGCTCCTAGCTCATCTTCCACTACAACGCCATTATTTTCGGTGCGATTATAGTCATACATAATACGACCACCAACTTGAAAACTATAATTGCCGCTAGTGACTTTTAAACCACCTTTAGTAGAAACCTTTACGTCGGCTTGTAATTTGGCTGTGAATAGCATGCATACGGCCAATATAGCTGCTATGAATTTAGTCTTTTTTTCCAATTGAAATCTCTTTTACTGGTCTGGGCGCCGGTTAAGCCGGCAACGTATTCTGGCGCCACTCAGCCGCGCCGCGATTATACAGAGATTTCCATAAAAAAGCCTGCGACACTGTGTGTCGCAGGCTTTTTTACTGGCTAGGGTTGCTACTAGTAGGTAATGTTTGACAATAAATCTGGATTGACAACAAGATTCCTCACACCGTGAGCATGGTCTTCATTAAAGATATTGCCCTCACACCATTTGCCGACCGAATTTATATCAACCTTGGCAATTTTAGGACGCACACTCCAAGAAACTTGCAGTGGTGAACCTTGTTCATTGTAACTAGGGCCTGTAGTTGAACCCGCATATTGAACAGGTAATCCCGTGTTCGTAGGGATATTCACGGCTTGATACAAATTATTTTTTTGCTTAACTTTAGTGAGCTTTTTGAAGTCGCGCGCTTTTTTGTCATTAACCAATACATATACTTGAGTTTCTACACGCAGTTGTGGGTTTTTAATCGCCTCACTTAGGCAAGCACCCAATGTAGGCCCAGGCTTAATCTCTGCCGTAGTGTGCACATAGTGCAGCTCAATAGTATCCCCTGCTTGAAGGCCCCCATGCTTGCTGGGGCAAACTTTAGATTCAACGGGCTTGAGCTCTTCGGCGCTCAATTGACCCGAGTATTTAAAGCCTGTCTGAAAACCCAATCCATCTCCATTACCTGCATATTGAGTAAATTCACCGCCCTTGTGCTCGGCATTTTTATGAAAGTGAATATTACAGAGGTTCATGTCTGTATAGGCAGGCGCCGCACTAAATGTGCGTTCATTAGCACCCGTCAATGAGTCAATGTCTCGCGGTGACTGCGGGCCAAAGCCTTTGCCTTGCGTGTTATCTTTCAACTTGGCACGCTGCTCAGATACAACACTATCCGCTACAGAGCCACCAGCATCATTCATAGCCGCCACATAGAAAGGGAGAGGAAGAAGTATTGCCGCAGCCAGCGCAGCCTTTAAATGTTTATGCATGTTAATTGATTCCTATATTTCAAGATTAATAGCCAGATCATAACTCACTCGCTATTTTTTAATAGTTGAAAACATATTTAAATATATCTATAGCCTGTGAAAATCTCGTGAAATTCAGGCTACCTTGTCACCGGTGTCTCTAGCCCTTCCTGAAAAACCTGTTATCTTTAGCAATATTACATATACCCTTACAATAACTCTAAACAGTCTAGACTCATACCTGTATTACCATGCTGCTACAAACCACCCGCATCAGCCGCCTACTCGGCACTTCTCTCCTCTATCTCAAGCGCACTCGCAATGCACAGCTGCGAGGGCTGCATGAACAGCAGCAATTGATGCAAGACTTCTGCAAGGGTATCTCGACAATATTAGGCTTAGAATTTAGCTATTCTGGCGCTGTTTACGAAACGCCCAGCTTACTCACGCCCAACCATATTTCTTGGCACGATGTGTTTGCTGTGGGTATAAAAGCAACCCCACACTTTGTCGCAAAAGCAGAAGTAGAAAGCTGGCCAGTGTTTGGCTATTTAGGCAAGCAGGCGGACACCCTGTTTATTGACCGTGGCAACCGCCAAGCGGCAAAGGTGATTGCTAATCAAATGGCTGAGCGACTAGCCAGCCGCTCAGTATTAGTCTTCCCCGAAGGCACAACCAGTGACGGGAATAATGTCCGCCGCTTTAAGCGTCGCTTATTTGAACCAGCAATTCGCTTAGATGTTCCAATACAGCCCGTAGCCCTACATTACTACGGCACAGATGCTCAAGGTCGCTCATTAGGTTATGGGGACGAGAGTTTTGCCGCACACCTGTGGCGCACACTGGGAACAAAGAGCATTAAAATAGGCGTGCACTTCTGTGAGCCTTTTTACCCGAAAGATATAGCGCCGAATGACGCCACAGCCTTAGCTAAAGAAGCACAACGACGGGTGGAAGAAGCTAAAATAATGTTAATGAATAGAGGCTTTGCTTAACCGAGTTATTGGCAACCGTCACATAAACCCGTTAATTCCATGTTTTCAGCTTGCACTTTAAAGCCCTGTGCCTTGGCAACATCATCAATGGCATGGGCAACAGCATGGCTCTCTAGCTCTTTAACTGAGCCACATTTGGAACACGCTAAAAACAAGCCGCCATGCTTATGCCCTGGGTGGTCACATACGATATAAGTATTGTGGCTAGCTATACGATGAATCAAGCCGTGTTCCAGTAAAAAATCTAAGGCCCGATACACCGTTGGCGGTGCAGCTTTGCGACTGGCCTCTTCATCATCAGCCTTGAGCAAATCTAATACGGCATAGGCACCCACTGGCTGACCCGCATCAACAACCAATTCCAACACCCTTCTGCGTAACGCCGTAAAGCGCGCGCTACGGTGATAGCAAATATCTTCGGCTTTTTTTAAGTAGTCATCAGTATTCATGGCCGAACCATAGCATGCCCATCGAATTTGTTTAACTACACGCCTTGGCAAAATCAGCTTACAATACGCCTATGTTTACATTGCACCCCACTCTCGCTAAAGACAGCGTCACCTTGGGCGACCTTCCCCTATGTCGCGTACTGCTCATTAAAGATCGTCAATACCCGTGGTTAGTGCTCGTACCCCGCCGCGATGACATACGTGAAATCTATCAGCTTAGTAGCGCAGACCAACAACAGTTTTGGCGGGAATCGACCCAGCTCGGCGAACAACTTATGCACGTATTCAAAGGCGACAAGCTAAATATAGGTGCGCTGGGCAATATGGTGCCGCAACTGCATGTACATCACATTGTGCGCTATATGGAAGATGTGGCCTGGCCTGCACCCGTATGGGGAGCACAACCGATGTATAACTATACTGAAAATTCACTCGCTCAATTTAAGCAGAAATTTTCCCAGTGCCAGCTGGACAACTTTGTTGTCGCGCCATAACTCATGCGCTTAATTCAGCTGTCCGATTGTCACCTGCTGGCTCAGTCTGACAGCCTGACACGAGATTTCAACACTCATGAATCTCTGCGCCAATGCATCGCACATATAAAATCGCAAGAGAAGGCAGATGCCTTTATCTTTACAGGCGACATCAGCCAAGACGGCAGCGCTGAGAGCTATCAGCAACTCAGCACACTGATGGGCTTTACCCGAAAGCCTCTCTACGCGCTGCCCGGCAACCATGACAACGCCGCCACAATGCGTGCACAGCTCAATGCTAACTGTGCGCACAATAGCGCGCTAGGGCGCTGGCAAATAATACTACTAGACTCTCAAGTGGAAGGAGAGGCCTGGGGCGAGGTCGGTGAAGCCGATTTGAACTGGTTAACTCTTTGTTTAAAAACCAGTACAGACAAACCTACCCTAGTCGCAGTACACCACCAGCCCATTCCAGTGGGTAGTCAATGGACCGACGATATAGGGCTGCAAAATGGCGACCAACTATTGAATCTCCTCAAAGACTACCGCCATGTTAAAGGACTTATTTTCGGCCACGTACACCAGGCATTCGACACGCAGTTTGAGCATATCCGCATACTCGGCTGCCCTTCCAGCTGCTTTCAGTTCAAAGCAGGTATCGATGAATTTTGTGTCGATGAAACATTGCAAGCAGGCTATCGCTGGTTAGAGTTAGGCGATAAGGGTGAACTAGATACGGGGATTGTCAGACTGGCGTAAGCGCCTTGGCAATATCAAGCCCAGTGTCATTCCACGCAAAATAAACCACGCACTCAGTGCAAACCACAAACCATGATTACCCCAGCCTTGAGTAAGCCACCATATCAGCAAAAATAGGCCGCAAGATATTGCCATCATATTGCGCATATCCCGACTCCAAGTTGCACCAATAAACACACCGTCCAGCCAGAAGCCCGCGCTCGCCAACAACGGCATAATCATTAACCAAGGCAAATAATCCCCAGCTGCTATTCGTACGCTATCTAAGGTCGTCATTAAGTCAATTAGCGCATGGGCAAAGACGAAATAAGTCACACTATAAGCCACAGCAAAACCTAGCGTCCACAAGCCCGTTATGCGGATAGCCTCTCGCAGCGATCGTGGTTGGCCAGCGCCAATACATTTTCCCACCAAGGCTTCCGCCGCATGAGCCAAGCCATCCATACCAAAGGCCAAAAACATAATGAAGTTCAATAACAAGGCATTGGCGGCGAGTACCACTTCTGTTTGCTTAGCACCTTGTGCGGTAAAGAAAGCTAGGCAACTAATCAACATTAATGTGCGAATAAAGATATTGCTGTTTAACTGAAACATCGCTAAAAAACCGCGCCACTGCCATAGCACCGACCGAGGTATTGGCTGATGTGAACGTGCCGGTGAACGCCACCACAGCCATAAGCCAAGTAGTAAACCTAAATACTCAGCCGCCACCGTAGCCCACGCTACGCCAGCCACCTGCCAGTGCAGGCCTAGAACAAAGGCAATATCTAAAACAATATTCGCCACATTGGTCAGCAACAATAAATATAATGGCGAACGGCTGTCTTGCACGCCCAAAAACCACCCCACTAAGACCATCCGCAAGAGCACCGCAGGCATGCCGAATAGGCGAATGTCAAAATACTCTCGCCCCATATTTTCTACGCGAGCCGAGCCTTCGAGCCAATAAAAGGCAAACTCTCGCAATGGATAGTGCAATAGATATAGTAATACGGATAGGCTGAGCGCTAAGGCGGCAGCACGTATGAACAGGAGCTTTAACGCCTGCTTATCTCCTGCACCAAAAGCTTGAGCGGCCAAGCCCGTGGTGCCCATGCGCAGAAAACCCAAACCAAAGAACACATAACTAAAAACTAAGGAGCCTAGCGCAACAGCACCGATGTACTCAGGGCCAGACAAACGCCCCATCACTGCAGTGTCCACCACCCCGACGAGAGGGATGGTTAGACCCGATAGAATCATAGGCCAAGCTAGCCGCCAGACTTCGCGGTGGGAAATAGAGCTGTGCATTGAAGAGAGTAAGGCCTTGGACGAGGCGCCAAGGCCAGTGGCTTTATGGTCTAAATTTCAACCATCTCAAAATCTTCCTTACCCACGCCACAGTCCGGGCAAATCCAATTATCGGGTACGTCGTCCCACTTTGTACCTGCGGCAATGTCGTCGTCTTCCCAGCCCTGTTCTTCATCGTAGATAAAGCCACAAACCACACACATAAATTTTTTGTATTCAGTCATTTTTAGTCACAGTCTTATTATATTTGCGGTAATTCTTACACGTTGGGGCTAAACTGTTAATACACTTGTCGTCATTAACCAGAATAATTCATAGGAAGCAGCGTGAGTGATATTGAGCTAATCGAAAAACCACCCATCGTGATGTGCTTTTCAGGCTTTGACCCCACCGGTGGAGCGGGTATTAGCGCAGACATTGAAACCTTAAGCAGTCAGGGCTGCCAGCCCGTTGGCGTGATCACCGCGCTGACCGTGCAAGATAGCCGCGACATCATGGCGATTGAACCTATTGACCCACAAATGATCGTGCAACAAGCGCGCGCCGTGCTGGAAGACATGCCTGTGAGCGCCTTCAAACTGGGTATGATGGGGAGTGAAGATAATATCAGCGCTATACACAGTCTGTTAATTGACTACCCCGATGTCCCCGTGGTGTTTGACCCCGTGCTCGCCTCTGGGGGCAGTGGCCAAAGTATCGCCGACGACATTATGCTCGACGCTATGCTGAGCCTACTTGTGCCACAGAGCAGTGTGATTACACCGAATATGCGCGAAGTGCTGCGCCTGATTCCTGAGGCCGACACCGCAACAGCCGCTTCCATGTGTTTATTAGAGATGGGCGCGGAATATATTTTAGTCACCGGCGCTGATGAAAAAACGCCCCACGTGAACAACAATTTATACGGCGAGAACAAAATGATTGCCGAATATGAATGGCCTCGCCTGCCCAATAGCTACCACGGCTCAGGCTGCACCTTAGCTGCCTGCCTAACCGGCTTGCTTGCCCAAGGCATGAATATCGAAGACGCGTGCATGGCTGCACAGGAATACACTTGGCACAGTTTGCAAGAAGGTTATCGCTTGGGTATGGGGCAGCACCAACCAAACCGACTGTACTGGGCAGTGGAAGATCATGTCGATGAGAGTGCGGTTAAGTCTTAACATCTAGAATGAATAGCTCAGAAAAGCACCTCCAACTACGCGGCCTCTACGCCATCACCCAAGATGGCTTACCGCAAGCTGAACTATATGAAAAAACCGAGGCGATACTCGCTAACGGCGCGCAACTGTTGCAATATCGAGATAAAAGCGCTGATCGCAGCAAACGCCTAGAACAAGCATTGTGGCTAAAGCAATGCTGTGATGAGTTCAATTGTTTATTTATCATCAATGACGATATCGAACTGGCGGATGAAGTCAGCGCCGACGGCGTACACCTTGGGCGTGACGATGCCGTCTATGCACAAGCGCGTGCACAACTCGGGCCAAAGGCCATTATTGGCTTAAGCTGTTACAACCAGATGAACTTGGCCGAAGCCGCACAGGCCATGGGCGCAAGCTATGCCGCCTTCGGGGCCTGCTTCCCCTCGCCGACCAAACCCGATGCCCCCCTAGCCTCTTTAGAACTGATACAACAAGCCAAGCAACAACTGAATATCCCCGTGTGCTGCATCGGCGGAATCACCTTAGAGCGAGCCCCTCAACTATTAGAGTCCAATGCGGATATGCTGGCTGTAATATCTAATTTATATAGCTGCGATCATCCAGGTAAAGTTGCGCGCCAATATCGTGAACTATTTCACCGCAACCAATAAACTACGTTAAAATACCCCCATTCCAACCTATCCGCATTAGCGACCGAGTCAGCATGTCCCAATCCAGCCAGCTATTTGACCAAGCCCAGCAACATATCCCCGGCGGTGTAAATTCACCCGTACGCGCATTCACAGGCGTTGGTGGCACGCCTCGGTTTATTGAAAAGGCCAAGGGCGCGTATACCTATGATGCAGACGGCCAGCGCTATGTTGATTACGTAGGTTCCTGGGGACCGATGATCCTCGGCCACGCTCATCCCGATGTTATTCAAGCGGTCAAAGACGCCGCTGACAACGGCTTAAGCTTTGGCGCACCGACCGCAATTGAAACGCAAATGGCGAATAAAGTCTGTGAACTAGTGCCGTCGATGGACATGGTACGCATGGTCAGCTCTGGCACAGAGGCCACCATGAGCGCGGTGCGCTTGGCGCGTGGCTATACTGGTCGTGACACCATCATTAAATTTGAAGGCTGCTACCACGGCCACGGTGATAGCTTTTTGATTAAAGCCGGTTCGGGCATGCTGACCCTCGGCGAGCCAACTTCTCCTGGCGTACCTAAGGCCCTTGCAGAGCATACGCTCACCCTAGAGTTTAATAATGCGGATATGCTCAAACAAACCTTTGCTGAGCTTGGTGATAGTATTGCCTGTGTCATCGTCGAGCCCATCGCGGGCAATATGAACTGTATCCCCCCCGCCCCAGGCTTTTTAGAAACCCTGCGCGAGCTGTGTACTAGCAGCGCTAGTGTGCTGATCTTTGATGAAGTCATGACTGGCTTTCGCGTTGCCCTAGGCGGAGCACAGGCTTATTACGATATACAACCCGACCTGACAACACTGGGCAAAATTATCGGCGGCGGCATGCCTGTTGGCGCCTTTGGTGGCAAGCGCGAGATCATGCAAGAACTTGCCCCATTGGGCGCGGTGTATCAAGCAGGAACCCTGTCGGGCAACCCCATTGCCATGGCCGCCGGCTTAAAGACACTTGAACTAATCAGTCAAGAAGGCTTTTATGAAAAGCTGACTAACAATACAACGACATTACTATCTGGCCTGCAAGCCGCTGCCGACGCCGCCAACATCCCCTTCACGACCAACCAAGTAGGCGCCATGTTTGGCCTGTTTTTCACCAATGAAGAACAGATACAGAATTTCGCCCAGGTCAGTGCTGGCAATATCCCTCGCTTCAATGAGTTCTTCCACGCCATGTTGCAAGAGGGCATCTACCTTGCACCTTCGGCCTATGAAGCTGGATTTGTATCTGCCGCACACAACGAACAGGATATACAACAGACTATTGACGCTGCAGCGCGCATATTTTCGCAGTGGAAACAGTAAGCTGAGCCTAGCTAATTTGCGAATCTTAACTTTTATTTTCTTTACAATAGCCATACATTCCCTCTAAATAGGTGGATGCTTAGATCCACCTGGTCATTCTTTTTACTTACATTGCTAACCGTCATATTGTTGACGCAAGCGACGCCTGCGTGGAGCCAAGCAGATACTCGCCTAAAACTCTCAACCGAAGAGCAAAATTGGCTAGACGAACACCCTGTTATTCGCTTAGGTATAGACCCTGAATACCAACCTATTGAAATGATCATAGAGGGCAAGCACTCAGGGCTAAGCAAAGAATACATAGACCTCATTGCACAAAAACTTGGCATCACATTTGAACTACAAATCACTTCCAGCTGGCCAGACACCATAGAGCAGATCAAAAGCAAAAAAATAGATGTGGTAACCGCACTGCATAAAACCTCAGCGCGTCAAGAGTTTCTCAACTTTACGGATAGCTATAGCAATATCGATGCAGGCATCATCACCAGTACGCATAATACATTACAGCTCAAGCTAGAGGATCTGAAGCACAAAAAAGTGGCTATCGTCGACAGCTACTATTTTCACGACATCATCAAAGCCAAACACCCTGAAATCCAAGTAGTCCTGGTACCGAACTTGAGCACAGGTCTACAAGAAGTCGCTTTTGGCACGGCTGATGCACTGCTTGCTACCATCGCTACCAGCACATACTATCTGCAAAAAAATGGCATCAGCAATTTGCGCATTGCAGGAAAATTACCCTATCCAACGGAATACCGCCTAGGCATACGCAAAGACTGGAATATGTTAGCGCCGATATTCAATAAGGCTTTAGCCTCTATCAGCACCAAACAACAGGCAGCCATTAAAGGTCGCTGGATCCAATTAGCTCCCCCCCCTCAGAAAATTCATATAGCCACACGCGCCCTTCTTATCAGCCTCATTTTTACGGTGTTTTTACTGCTGTTGATCAGTATATTTTGGGGATATAAGCTACGCAAACAAGTCAAGCAACATACCAACAATTTCAACAAAGAGCTCAAGCAACACAGGCTGACACAACAAGAACTCAAACAAGCCAAGGTTGAGCTTGAAATACGTGTGGCAGAGCGTACAGAAGCACTCAACGAAACTGTTGAAGCGCTATTTCGCTCTCAAGCCGAACTGGAGGCGGCCAACCACCAGCTCAGCGACATGGCAAATAATGATGGCCTTACACAGATAGCCAACCGCCGACATTTAGATTTAGCCCTCACCTTGGCACTGGGAAGTACCCAAGAAAACCACCTTCCGCTAACCTTTATACTAGGTGACATCGACTTCTTTAAAGACTTTAATGATCACTACGGCCACCCTGCCGGCGACCGTTGTCTCCATCAAATTGCACAGTGCTTAAACTTACATGCAAGGCGCAACGGAGAGCTAGCTGCACGTTATGGAGGTGAAGAGTTTGCCCTACTTTTGCCCGGCATCAACAATCAAGAAGCGAT
Organism: uncultured Gammaproteobacteria bacterium; assembly: GCA_964495705.1. Taxonomy (GTDB): domain Bacteria; phylum Pseudomonadota; class Gammaproteobacteria; order HTCC5015; family HTCC5015; genus CAZBWS01. The sequence goes on along the minus strand of CAZBWS010000037.1, from coordinate 12,314 downwards.
GCAAATTGCCGAAGATATTTTAACGGACATTAATGCCTTAAAAATCCCCCATGAACACTCTAAGGCAAACGACTATGTCAGCATGAGCCTAGGGGTCGTCAGCATTGTTCCCAGTGAAGAAGTAAAAGCTAGTGACCTAATTCACTGGGCAGATGAGGCACTCTATGCCGCTAAAAAATCAGGACGCAATTGTCTGCGATTTGCCTCCCCGGCATTTCCAATTAAGCGCAATAGCTAAACATCAAAGCTGTATGCTATTTGTTTCTGTGCGCGGCCCTTCAAGCTAACCAAACCACGACATACAAAATTTGTAGCCAGCTCAACATCTAGCTCCTCATAGATCTGTCGGCTTAGCATAATGCTACTGCCATACTCTTTATTTAGTGCTTCTAGGCGAGCTGCAACATTGACGACATCACCAATAACACCATATTTCATATATTCCGAACCGCCAATATTACCCGCAACCACTGTGCCGCGATGTATGCCTATACGCATTTTAAGTTCACCCGTTGCATGTTTTTCCCAAGCCTTCGCAACAACACCGCCCTCCCAACTTTTATTGAGCCCCTGTAATGCCTCCAGCATCGCAAGGGCACTACGTGTTGCTTGCTCAGCATGATCTTGCAATAGATTAGGCGCACTAAAGACCGCTAATACATTATCTCCCATATGCTCAATGACAGTTCCACCATACATCGCCACAGCTTCTTGCATTGCCTGGAAATATTGATTCAACATAAGGATAGTTTGCTCTGGGTCTAACTGCTCAGCCACACTAGAGTAGCCCTGAATGTCGGCAAACAGTACGGTAACCATGCGCTTTTCTCCGCCCAGCTTAGCTTCTTCACCTCGATTCAAAATTTGCCTAACTATATCTTGAGGCACAAAACGAGCAAAAGACTGTAAACCCGCCTGCATCGATTGCAATGCCTGACTCAGCTGCTGAACCTCATGCACCTCTGTGTTGATTTTGAAATCTTGACTTAAATTTAGCCAACGGACCTCATCAACCCGTTCAGCTAATTCACGTAGCGGCCCAATCCAACGGCGGGTATAAAACCCAGCTACCAAGAGCGTCAACAACAACAAAATTAAGCTTGCCAGCAACACCCACCACATGCCTTCTCGAACACCTTGGGTCAACTCCTTACTGGGCACAACCGCCAACAAAGTCCATTGCAACCCCTGCGCACTGGGGTAGCTCTGCTTAAGAATTTGTAACTGCTCGCCCTTCCAGCTCAACACCTGCCGAACTTGTGAGTCTAGTTCATGGGACTGCTCAAGACGCTTACCCACAAAAGCCAACATCTCGTTACCGTACTCGGGCAACCCTATACGCTGTAGCCGGCCATCGTGTATTTTATAGGGCGCATGAAAACTAGAGCTGGCGACTATTTTTTGCTCTGCATCAAGAACGAGTACTGCGCCACTGTCACCTAACTTGAACTGACGTAAAAACTCGCTAATTGCTGACAGGGACAAATCTACCGCAAACAAAGCCTGGAACTCTCCAGTGTTGTCATGTACTGGCTGCCCCAAACTCATAGCTAAGTGCTTACCATAATCCCAATGATAAATAGACGTCCATACAGGCCGGCCTGCTAACAATGAAGATTTGAACCAATCTTTGTCTTTAGAAGAGCCACCTCTGGCATGCAAAACAGCCTTACCCATAATCTGCCCAGGAAGCACATCGTGGTTATATAAGTCGCCTTTGCTATTCATAGATTGATAGATAGGCCTACCTGTATTGCGCAAACCGAACCAGCTGCCGTCTGCCTTAGCCATCGTTATATAACTAATGAATTTAAACTGCTTAGACTGAAGGCTAAATTGCTTTGCCCAGACCTCATGGTCATTTAGGCCAATCAAGCCTTGCTTTAATAATAGCTGGTTACTCTCATTAACTAGGTCAGCAGTATGAGTATATTCACGCAATTGGCGTTGTACTTGCTGTAAAACTTGCTCTTGTAGCTGCCACCCCAAGCGGTGAATACTTTTCTCACCAAAGTAAATAAACATAAGCGCTGACACAGCCAGTATTACAAGTAGAGAAATTGCTATTAATTTATACAAATAGCTAGTTAAGCTTTTTGATTTTTTCGTCTCGACCATGCTTACACCCAATTAATCCAACTCTATTGTACCAATAGACCTTTTGTTAATTTGTTAAAAATTAACAAGCCTTTCTTTATTTCAGATTGCCTCGTAGCCAGAATATGCAAGATACTCTTGTTTCACTTGCATTTCACGGTAACTACCGCACAATCCAACGCAGTAAATATAATTAGCACAGGCTGAACACATGGATCCTATCACTGAAGTACGCAAGCGCCCCACCCAGGAACGCAGTCGCCAACGAGTACAGAAAATTCTAGACATCTCCGCTGCTCGCATAACGGAAGTGGGGGCTGACCAATTAAAAATGAGCGATATCGCTAAACTTGCCGAAGTACCTATTGGCTCTGTTTATCAGTACTTCCCAAATAAATCCTCCATCATTCGCAGTCTTGCGGAAGAGCATTTGGAAAAATTACGTAAAATTCTGATTGATGGCTTGATGAGCATTAATGTCAGTGGCTCAGCCAACGAGCTAGAGCAGCTACATGCAATGACAGACACCATAATCGATACCTATTATCAATTTTACCGCTACGAACCCGCATTTCATTCGCTCTGGGGTGGCCTGCAAGCTGACGCCATGCTAAATGACTTGGAGGTTCAAGACACCAAAGAGAGTGCTGATCTGCTGTATGAACTAATGAAGCCTATAATGGACAACAAATATAATGAGTCCTATTTGCGCACTTTTGCTCTTCTTATCTGTACACAAATTGGCGCCACGCTGCGTTTTGCCATTCAGTTACCCGAAAGCAAAGGCAGTGAATTTGTCACTGTATTCAAAGACCAATTAAAGCGTATCGCTGTTTCTTTGTATAATACTTAAGGTTTTCTCAGCAGAAATAAAAAAGGCAGCCTATAGCTGCCTTTTTAAATACTACTTAAACGCTGCACGTATTGCTTCAACACGCTTTCTATTCGCGCCTAAATCAGAATAACCCACCCTAGATACCGAGCGGACGTGAACCTTGTCGCCGTCCAATAGTAGCTCAACATCATCAACAAAGCGGAACAACTTGCTGGTAAAGGTAGCATGTAAGTAATTGTCTTCCTGGCTGATAATAGCAGCATTCGGCATTGCCTTGACCACTGTTGCCAGGGCGTCTATCGGGGCATCTACATTAGCAGGAATATCCAATGCATTAATCGCATGCTGATCTGCCGTATCAGTACTACAAACACAGCTAGGGCGATTAGGGCAGGCTTGTAACTTCTCTTCAACTAAGCCCGCATTCGGTATGTTTTTTGATTGTTTTCCCATGGTATAAAACCTCGCTGTTAATCCGAGCGCCATAATAACGATTACTACGATTGCATAAAGCATTATTTTTTTCATTCCAGATTCCGTGATATCGGTTATTCTTGTCGTCACACTAACGCAAAGATCATAGATATTACCATGTACAAGCTAGTCGGACATCGCGGATTCCCTGCACAGTATCCTGAAAACACCTTGGTAAGCATCCATGCAGCCTTACAAACTGGCGTAAGAGCCATTGAGTTCGATGTGCAGTGCAGTGCAGACGGCACTGCCTATGTTTTTCACGATGAAAATTTGCTGCGCATCACCGGCCACTCTGAACTTATTTACAAAACAAGCGATGCCAAACTGAAGCAGCTCAGCGCCCACTATCCCGACCGATTTGCGGATAAGTTCTTCGGGGAGCCAATTTGCACCTTACAAGCAATGATGACCCTGTTACTCGAATACCCCAACGTAGAAGTGTTTATCGAGCCTAAATCCCACTCTATTGAACACTTTGGTGTGGCGGCATTGATGAACACTATACTCAGAGAGTCCGAGTGCCTGGGAGAGCGCAGGCGAATTATCAGCTTCCATCAAGGTGCCCTAGCCTATGCGAGACAGCCGCATAAGGAAAAGCCCTGTGAGAATATTGTCTGGGTGATAAGTGACTTCAGCCCAGACACCGCAAAAATCGCACAAGCATTGCAACCAAACACGCTGTGCGCTGATATTAAACTACTACCCCCAAGACTTCCCAGCTGGACCACCGCTCAATGGATGATTTACCCCATGGATGATGCAAGCAAACTTCAACACTATGGGGATATGGGCATTGAATATATTGAAACAGATGATATTGGCACCATGTTAGCGCCACAATTTACCTAGCCTTAATAAAAAACAGCTTCAGAGCCGCTTAATTACTCTACTTGATAAGCGCGAACAAAAGCCGTAGGCATACGCCGAGGCTTGCCGCCTTGTCTATCGGCCTGACAATTTGATATTTTCGAATTAAATCCAAGCGCCCAGTGCATTGTGATATCCAACTTCCCAAGACCAATTTTTGTTGATCATACCTAGTTATAAAATAAATCTTTAAGCCACCGATTTCTAGAGTTAAAGGAAAATGCACGTAAACTATTCACCTTCACGCTAGCTAAAGGGTAAAATAACATCATGGCCAAACTCATCTTGTTAAACAAACCCTATGGCGTGCTCTGCCAATTCACAGACCCGGACGGTAGCCCAACATTGGCTGACTTCATTTCTGTTAAAGGCGTCTATGCCGCGGGGCGTTTAGACAAAGATAGCGAGGGCTTGTTACTACTCACAGACAACGGGGCACTGCAAAACCACATAACCGACCCTAAACATAAAAAGCCAAAGACCTACTGGGTACAAGTTGAAGGGCAGCCCAATGCGGATAGCCTACGAGAACTGCAAAACGGCGTTAATCTCAAAGACGGAAAAACGCGCCCTGCCCAAGCGCGGCTAATACCACAACCCGACGGTCTATGGCCACGCACACCACCCGTGCGCGAACGTCAGTCTATCCCCACTAGCTGGATAGAATTAACTATTAAAGAAGGCAAAAACCGCCAGGTACGACGGATGACTGCAGCAGTTGGGCATCCCACATTGCGTTTAATTCGTGCGCAAATCGGCGAGTGGCCACTAGGCGCACTACAACCCGGGGAGCATTCTCAACTAGCAGTGGACACTCCACCACCTGCTGTTAAAAAGACAATATCCAAGCGCCAAAAACCCTTTAGGAAAATTCGCCGTGCGAAATAATCTCGTCACCCGTGAAGGCTATGCAAAGCTCAAAGATGAGCTGGATTTTTTATGGCGCACCGAGCGCCCAGAAATCACCAAAAAAGTTACCTGGGCCGCCTCCCTAGGGGACCGCAGTGAAAATGCCGATTATCAATACAACAAAAAACGCCTGCGCGAAATAGATCGACGCGTGCGATTTTTAAGCAAGCGCTTAGAAAGCCTTCAAATTGTCGATTACTCTCCACAACAGGAGGGCAAGGTGTTTTTTGGTGCTTGGGTCAGCGTTGAAAACGAAGCGGGGGATACAAAGCATTTTCGGATTGTCGGCGTGGATGAAATTTTTGATACCAGCCAAGATTACATTTCTATAAATGCACCTATGGCCAGCGCCCTGCTGCAAAAAGAAGTTGATGATGAAGCCAAGGTAAGCACTCCCGAAGGCGAAAAATGCTGGTGGATAACAAATATTCAATACCACCCATAAAAAAGCCCGCAAACAGCGGGCTTTTTTCACGAAGGCGTTAACCCTTACTGCGCAGAAGCGGTAAGAATAGATTCAATCTTTAACTGCTGCGTAATTGTCTGCATCGCATCACGCACCTCACGGAACTGAGAAAAGTGCTGAGAATCACGCATAAAATATACCCAGAACTCGCCCGAATTATCGCGCTTAATACCTTGATCTGAAGCAAGTGCCCAAGCCCCGGTATTGCTACCACCCACACAGATTAGACTATCGAGGCTCTGCTGAGATAAACGTTCTAACGGCGCGCCACGACCCGAGTCCACTTCATTGCAAGTGACTATCATATCCACTTGCCCCTGCTCTACCGCCTGACTCACACTTGCAGCACTAGCAACCGTCACTTGGGCATTAATACCCGCTTCACGCTTAAGCGCTACTTGAAACTGCTGGGCTAAACCACTGATGCGCTCATCTGCTACGCCATCAGTACTCCAAAAGACATTAAGATCTGCCGCACTAACTGCCACAGAAAACAAACTCAGTCCTAATGCTAATATGTTTTTGATCATCTTCTAGCCTCATTCATTTTTTGTTGAGCGTATTGTACGGACTTTGAACAAATAAACCGTTAACTTCGGCACGATTTCAGACAAACGGCCGTTTAAATCAACTGACAGAGACTATTTTAAACGTCGGGTGTATTATTCGAGCCGATACGTCCCTTCTAGACAGCTAAAAAACCTGCTAAGCGATTGATTTTTGAAAGAAAAAAACGAAACAACATATGACTATGGTCACCTTTTTCTACATGATGTGCCCATGCTGGATGTACGCGCACCGGTAGAATTTAATAAAGGAGCCTTCCCCTATTCTAAGAATCAGCCCTTAATGGACGATGAACAGCGAGCTGCTGTCGGCACCTGCTATACCCAACAAGGCCAAGATGCGGCTGTTGAGCTAGGTCATCAACTGGTTAGCGGTGACTTGAAAACGAGACTCATCCAAAACTGGAAAATATTTGCCCAGAATAATCCCGACGGCATGCTGTATTGCTTTCGTGGCGGCATGCGCTCGCAAATCACCCAGCAGTGGCTGAAAGAAGCTGGGACAAATTTGGACTTTGTTCCCGGTGGCTACAAAGCCATGCGCCGCTTCTTAATCGATAATTTAGACAATAGCTGTGCCAATAGCGGCGGCACTCCCCTACGCTTAATCAGTGGCCGTACCGGCAGCGGCAAAACGCGAGTTCTGCACCAACTAAACCGCCAAATAGACTTAGAAGGTCGCGCTAACCATCGCGGCTCTGCCTTTGGCCGCATGCCTGGTGGCCAGCCTAGCCAAATCAATTTTGAAAACCAAATTTCCATCGACTTCTTAAAACACCGCAGTACCAGTCTCGATGCAGCTATCTATATAGAAGATGAAAGCCGTTTGGTCGGTCGCTGCTATGTACCGGACTGCTTGCAAGCCGCCATGAAGCGTTCGTCTATGGTGGTGCTCGAAGTCAGCACTGAAAATCGCACCCAACTCACCGTTGAAGACTACGTCATCAATTACTGGCCTAAGTTGCAAGCCGCACATGGCGAGTTAGCCGCAGAAAAATTCAGCGAGCAATTTTTAGGCAGCTTAGAGCGTATCAAGAAGCGCTTAGGAGCAGAGCGCTATGACTATATTCAAGGCTTATTCAAATCAGCCATTAACGCCTTTTTAGAACACGGGGATGCGGATGGCTTCAGCGAAGGCTTTGGCCTACTACTGACCCAATACTACGACCCCATGTACGACTACATGCTGGAAAAGCGTAAAGGTGATGTAATATTCCGCGGTAATGCCGAAGAAGTGATAGACTTCGCCAACCAAAACTCGTAGAGCGCGCTCTGCACCACTCCCGTTCGCCATAGAGCGGGTTTTATAAACCCTCTTATTGAACGAGGATACAACATGAAAACCTTCTCTAAGCTCGCCTTAGCCCTATACCTGTGCGCTTGCGCATTCTCTGCCACAGCCCATGAAAAAACATTTACCTTTACAGCCATTCCCGACCAAGACGAGACGCGCCTAAAAGAGCGTTTTGGTAAAGTCGCGAAATATCTAGAAAAAGAATTAGGCGTTCACGTTAAATACATCCCAGTGAAAAGCTATGCAGCCGCAGTATCCGCATTTCGCAATAACCAAGTTCAGCTAGCATGGTTTGGCGGCCTTTCCGGTGTTAAAGCGCGCGAACTAGTGCCTGGCGCAAAAGCGATTGCTCAAGGCTATGAAGACCCTAACTTCACCACTTACTTTATTGCCCACGCCTCTACTGGCCTAGAACTATCTAAAGAATTTCCTAAAGCCATTGCAGGCAAGAGCTTCACTTTTGGCTCCAAGGGCTCTACTTCTGGTCGTTTAATGCCTGAATACTTTATTCGCCAAAACTTGGGCAAGTCGCCAGAAGAAGTCTTTAGTAAAGTGGGCTTCAGTGGCAACCACAGTAAAACCGTAGAACTAGTACAAGCCGGTGCTTACCAAGTCGGAGCAACCAATTTTAAAGTTTGGAAAAAAGAACTAGCCAAAGGCTTAATCGACGAGAGTAAACTTAAGATCATCTGGAAAACGCCAGGCTACCCCGACTACCAGTGGACTATCCGCGGTGATGTAGAGAAGCAATTCGGTAAAAAATTTAGCGACAAGGTACAAGCAGCACTGATCAATATGAAGGACAAAGACCTACTCAACGCCTTCCCTCGCACATCATTTATCAAAGCCAATAACGAGTTGTATCAGCCGATTAAAGATACGGCTCAGTCTCTTGGTTTGATTGACTAACAACTGTCACCCTGAGCGATAGCCGAAAGGTCTGGCTAACAAGACCTTTCGGCTACACTTTGTTTCGCTCAAGATGACAATTCAAATATGACAGCTGTCACTCTCAAGCAAGCCGAGCTACGCCTTGGCGATCGGTTGATATTAAGCAATATCAATATCCGCATTGCTGATGGCCAATCCGTCGCCATCCTCGGTGAAAGCGGCTCAGGTAAAAGTAGTTTATTAAACTTGCTACGCGCCGCCGCTGTAGACAACAGCGCTTGGTGCCCACAACACAAAGGCTTGGTTCCCAGCCTATCCGCATTCCACAATATCTATGCAGGCACTCTGGAACAACAGCGCCTATTTAATAATTTACTAAATTTTTTCTGGCCGCAAAAACAGGCTTTACAACGTGTTCGAGAAGCCAGTGAAATACTCGACATCAATAGCCTCCTAGAACGCAAGACCGAGCAACTTTCCGGCGGTCAACAACAACGTGTGGCGATTGCCCGCGCCTTGATTCAAACCAAGGCTATCTTTATGGGTGACGAGCCGCTGTCTGCGGTGGATGAATTTATGGCTGCTAAAATTCTGCAACACATCATTTCTCAACACCAAACAACGATCGTTGCTCTGCACGATGTGAGTCTAGCCCTGCAATACTGCGACCGTATTATTGGTATTAAAGAAGGTGAAATTGCATTAGATGCCAATAGTTCAGACTTAACTCGATCCGACCTGTATTTCCTATACCCCCATGAGCGCATTTAAAAAACTCGCGCTCAGCCCCAGTGGGCTACTCATTATCAGTGCTCTATTTTGTCTGGGCTTTGCAGACTTAAGTATCAGCACCATCGAACCCTGGCAGCAGTTAAAGCGTATCGGCATAGGTTTTGTCACCCCTCGCTATGACGCCAATATATTAAATGCGGATATGCTGCTAAGCAGTCTTTTCAATACCCTCGCCTTTGCTCTGCAAGGTGTCAGCCTAGCGCTAGTGGCAGGCTTCTTACTCTCGTTACTACACAAGTACTTTATCGTGCGCAGCTTCTGCGCCTTTATTCGAGCAATCCACGAGTTATTTTGGGCGCTGCTATTTATGCAACTCTTTGGCCTTTCTAGCTTAACCGGCATACTCGCAATCGCAGTCCCCTTTGCAGGTATCTTTGCCAAGGTTTTTGCTGAACAATACGAAGAATCCGACTCGCTCCCTAAAGACAGCATTAACCCCAGCTTTAGTCGTTTCCTCTATACCACCCTGCCACTGGCCTGGCCGAATATGTGCAACTATGCACGCTATCGCTTAGAGTGTGGCTTGCGCTCCAGTGCCATACTTGGTTTTATTGGGCTGCCCACTCTAGGCTTTCACTTGCACACCTTGTTCAACGAAGGCTTGTATAGCCTATCCGCATTAATCCTGTATATTTTTATCGTGCTAATTCTAAGTATGCGCTGGTGGCTGCAGGCCAAGCTACTGCCTATTTATCTAGTTGCGGCAACAATCTATCTTCCCCCCGTTGCGCAATTCAATTTAGAACTATTGCTACGCTTTTTTAGCGAAGACATCATTCCTGCACCACTCAGAAACACGGTTAATGCGGATAGCCTTAAAAACACTTGGCAGTGGCTATCCATGTTAAGCCAAACGCAAATACTACCTGGCTTGTTCAATACCATTGTACTCAGTCAAATTGCCTTAGTGCTCAGCGGTGCCTTTGCTTTGCTTTTATTCCCCTTAATCTCGAAGCACTTTTTTTCTAAAACCGGCATGGGTGTAGGGCATAGTATCTTGGTTACGCTGCGCTCTACGCCCGAATACTTACTTGCTTTTATCGGCCTACTCTTACTGGGGCCATCTATGCTGCCTGCGGCCCTAGCACTGAGCTTACATACTGGCGCTATCATCGCCCATTTAATCGGCAGTGCCAGCAATCAAATCCAACTTCGACCTGATGCTAGCCGTGGACTCAATCGCTACGTCTATGAAATATTGCCGCGTATCTATCGCCAGTTGCTCAACTTCCTACTGTATCGCTGGGAGGTCATCATGCGCGAATCGGCTATACTCGGCATACTTGGCATTACTACCCTCGGCTTTTATATTGATTCGGCCTTTGAGGAATTTCGCTTTGATCGCGCCGTGCTATTAATATTAGTCAGTGCTCTACTCAATATTGCCGTCGACCAGCTCTCTCGAGTCCTGCGTAGGGCATAAACTAGCCGTCGCTGTATATTTATCTAGCGGCATAATCTGTTACTGTTTGACCTTCAGGCCAATGAGGCCTTCGTTTAACAACAGGGCTCACGCGTGCATAATTTTATATTTAACACCACTCAATCCATTATTAGCGCCCCTGGTTCACTAAGCCAATTAGGCGAGCAGTGCACACTACGCCAACTATCCCGCGTATTGATTGTAAGCGATCCGACGATTACGCAACTGGGGCTACTCAATAAAGCATTAGATAGCCTTAAATCAGAGGGAATAAGCTGGGTCATTTATGACCAAGTTATTGCCGACCCACCCGAGCACATTGTCACAGAGGCATTAGCCTTTGCACAAACATCTTCTATTGACGGCGTCATTGGCTTTGGCGGCGGCAGCTCTATGGATGTGGCCAAAGTTATCGCATTACTTTATTCCGGGCAGCAAACACTAGACGAGATATATGGTGTGGGTAATGCGGGTTCCTACCGCCTTCCTTTAATTCAAATCCCCACCACCTCTGGAACGGGTTCAGAGGTCACTCCTGTGGCGATTGTTACCACGGGGGAGACAACCAAGCAGGGCATCGTTGCTGCATCATTATTACCCGACTTAGCACTGCTCGATGCAGAACTCACCCTAGGCCTACCTGCACATATTACTGCAGCCACCGGCATTGATGCCATGGTTCACGCCATTGAAGCCTACACCAGTAAAATCAAGAAAAACCCCTATTCAGATATGCTCGCCAAGGAAGCCTTGCGTATTATGCATGCACATATCGTCAAGTCGGTTCACCAAGGTGATGACATAGCGTCGCGTACACAGATGCTATATGGCGCCACACTGGCTGGGCAGGCTTTTGCCAATGCCCCAGTGGGAGCCGTGCACGCCTTGGCCTACCCTCTGGGCGGACGCTTTCATATCCCCCACGGGCTGAGCAACTCACTGGTGCTGCCCGCGGTATTACGCTTTAACCTAAACCACGCTCGCACCGAATACGCTGAGTTAGCCACGGCGATGATCCCCACAATAGCTTCAAAGCCAGAAGCTGAACGAGCTCTGCAATTGATTGAATTAATGCAACGCTTAATCGAACAGGTCGAGCTACCTACTCGCCTATCTGAGCTCAATATCCCCCAAGATAGCTTAAGCACACTGGCGGAAGACGCTATGCTGCAACAGCGACTACTGATGAATAACCCCAGAGAACTGGGATACGAGGATGCCTTAAGCATCTATCAATCTATCTACTAAGGACAAGCTATGAGCCAGACCAGCACACGCCAAGCAGCCGACCATCGCAGCGATTATTTTTTCTTTGCCCCCATCACTACCCGCTGGATGGACAACGATGTGTATGGGCATGTCAACAATGTCACTTATTACTCCTATTTCGACACCCTAGCCAACACTTACTTAATCGAAGAAGGTGGCTTAGACATTCACCATGGCGATATTGTGGGGTTTGTGGTGAATTCGGGTTGTTCTTATTTCGCCCCTATTGCCTATCCAGAAAAAATAGAAGGGGCTTTACGTATCAACAAAATGGGCAACAGCTCCGTTGAATATGGCATCGCCATCTTTAAAGAAGGCAGTTCAACCGCTGTGGCACAGGGGCACTTTGTACATGTGTTTGTGGACAAGGAAAGCAACACCCCATGCAGTATTCCAACGCAACTGCGTGAAGCACTACAAAAAATCCA
>CAZBWS010000036.1:0-24908 GCA_964495705.1 uncultured Gammaproteobacteria bacterium | reverse complement strand
AATGTAGTCAGCCCTACGGCAGCTGACAGATCAACAGTTCGAGTAATAAAGGGGTCGATGCCACCTACGCCCTCTAGCCTTAGCTCCCCCCCCGTTACTTGTATCATGTCCGCAGCAGGGTCACTATCACCGTCTATTGTAACTCCGCCTACTGTAGCTCCGTTTGCCACTTCAACCCAATTGGCTGCCCAGTTTTCTGAGCCATCGTTATTTGCATAACTGATTGTTGCAAACTCATCTCTGACGTTTTGTGGCACCGCCAACGCCAATGCGGATAGGCTACACAGCAGAGTAAAAATACATAACTGTAATAATCTTTTAATCATCACTGCTCCAAGGTCACATTAAAATACAGCTGAATCGTGTCACCCGCATTAAGGCTGCCTGCTTGGACTTGTAGAGGCCCTGAGCCGCCTGCACTTGGCTCGGTTACAAAAGTACATACGCCATTAGGCGCTATCCCTGGTGTACAACGTACACTAGGTTGATTTGCACTGTAAGCCGTGAAAGGTGGCACACCATCAAATATTTGTACATTCATTACAGTTTCTGATGAGTTGTTTTGTGTATCTATAAGGTAGACGACACACTGCCCAGGGCTAACATTAAAAGTGCTGATACTGTAACTGATAGCACCGCCATCTGCTTCTCCGTCACAGTCTGCATCCAATGCCTGCATTTTCACCACGTCAACATTGAAATTATTCGATGTGGTTGTATCCGCTGCCAATACACTGGTCGTTCCTGCATTATAGGTCGCCGTTAAAGTAGTCACGTTGACCGTGCCCTGCGCTGCACTGGTAGGTACAAAAATGCGCGTAAATAGCAAAGTGCTTGCACCGGGGGCCAAACTCGCAACTGAGGATACAATATTGTCATCAATGTCAAATACTCCAGAGCCGTTAGTGTCTTCATAAATCAACACAGTCCAGCTATCGGCCGCCAAAGAATTAACCGCTGTTAACTGAATATTAGTCTCAGCCTCATTACCGTTGTTGAATAAAGTATGAGCATAATTAATCACCGACCCTGGCGTAGTCTGCCCTGAGTTATCCGGGCTTAACTGAAGATCTTCAACAATTTGTACATCAACATCGTCAAATTTCACGTCTTGCGCCCCGCTTACAGGGGACTGTAAGCGAAAATAAATAGCTTGAGAGCCGGCTATAAAGCCTGCAGGGACATCTACAATCGCTCTTATGCGAATACTAGCACCAGGCGCCAATGCCCCCGTATTGTTAACCACTTGATTAGCATCATCGATATAAGTGACAACCCAGCCCGCCGGTAAACTCACATTTGCAAACGTCGGGTCGGTACTAACACTAAGGTCAAAGCTATCCGGTATGCTACTTGTATTATTGGCATACAATACAAAAGTGCCTGCAGAACCTGGAACAACAGGGATCGTCGTTTGAGAGGATGCAGCCGGTCCCGTGCCAAAACCACAGCTGTCCGCTAAAGCATCACAGTTGACATTACCCCGTTCAAAATCATTGGTTAAGTCCACCGCCAGTATCGGCAAAATCACGGTCACCGTATCTGCACCGGCGTCTGAAACAGTTGGGTTGTTTTCAGATGTGGCTGTTTTATCGATCGAATAAGTATTTGCCGCGGCGGTAGGTGGTATAATCGCCACAAGAACAACTTCTGTATTAGCACCCGGTGCAACGGGACCAGTATCGACAACACCATCCGAGTTAGTATCAGTAAGCGGAGTAAATCCATCTGCCATATACAGCGTATACACTGTCGCTGCTGGGAAGTTTGTCGTACCGGTATCTAACGTGATATTAAAGGTATCAATCGCATTACCATTATTGCTAATCGTATTGGTAAAATTAACCGTTTGCCCTGGCTGGGTATCAGCGATTGTCTCACCCACAATAGTTACTGCTGCCGTTGGACGTATTTCAAAGGGCGCAGGGTTAGAATTGGCCAACGGCGTCACCGCAACCGTATCGTCATATTGAAATGTCGCTGTATTAAATATTAACGAAGGTAGCGCCAAGGGGTCTATGTTGACATCAAAGCTAATGGAACCCGACTGCCCTGCCCCGACTTCATCAATGACTAAGGTTACTTGAGTACTGCTATAAGGTGCATTTAAGCAAGTAGTATCATAAGCACAATAAGTAATAGAGGGTGCCCCTGCCTGAACGTCCTCATTGGCGTCCGTTAAAGTAAGGTTACCTATACTCCATAAGGCATTGCCTGCATAAATCATCTCGCTAGGCAAAACATCAATAATAGTCACATCCGTAGCAATTTGATTACTGCTGTTGTTATACAATAGATTCACTCTATACGTACCACTGCCTGCCAAACCACTATTAGCGCTTAATGACTTCGTTAGTTCAATAATAGCTCGCTCGGTCACTATCACAGAGTCTGTGTTTACTACTGACTGAGAAGCGTCAAATACAGATTCAGCAGTAATTGTAAATTGACCTACTTCTGTGTCAGCAGCAACCGCCGGCACGTCCACCTCAACTACAAAGGTATAGTGCTCACCACTATCTAATGCAGGGCTCTGTGTTACGGGAGTAACGGAGTCAGGTATGCCATTGCCATTAGCGTCAGGTAAAATTCGGATAGCGGTAAAATCATAGTCATCGCCGCCTATGTTCACTGCGGTAATATTATATGTGTCAACGCCGTTACCTGTATTCGTTATCACATGAGGAAAGGTAATGGTCGTACTTGATGAGCCCGGTTTAGACTGGTCTGATGTTAGCGTCAATGCAGCAACTTGCTGTACGGTCGTCTGAACGGCATTAGATGTTACTGTACGGGCGGCACTGGCCGCATCAACATAACTTGCTGTCGCTTGATTATTGATCACTGTATTGGCAGAGGTTAATGCTATGGAAACATTAAGTCCTGCACAAAACAATGTAACAACAGCAAGCCCTAAGCTAAGCAGCCTGATATGCAACTTCTTGTGGCGACTTATTTTCATCGTCTCCAATCTTTCTCCGTTCCTGGTTGAGATATATTATTTGGATCTAGCCAGTGTTCGCTCTTATCCAACAAACGTATGGGTGCCGCACGCCCCGTTTGATCCAATAAGAGTAACTCAACACGTCGGTTAATTGCCCGGTCTTCGTAGGTTTCATTATCAGTCAAGGGTAGTATTTCACCCAGTGGGGCTCGACGAATACGTGTTTCTGCAATACCTTTAGACTTTAAGTAATCAATAACCCTGTCAACCCGTCTAGTAGCCAAGTCAATATTGTACTGTTCCGATGCAATGCTATCGGTAAAACCACGCACATCAATTTTCAGTTCAGCGTATTGCTCTAAAACGATAATGTCCGCATCTAAGCGAGTATATTCCAGTGCTAACAAGGTATCCTTGTCATAGTTAAAGTAAACGGCAGGTTCCCACAACAAAATGCCACCGCTGGCATCATCCACCACTACCGTAGAACCCGATACATTATTCACAATACTGACGCGGCATTGATGCTCATATTCTGCATACAGCTCTTCTGTACTAGCACAGCCATACAGCATGGCTAACAAGGCCAAACTCATTAATTTAATCATCGACGTACACTTATACATTTTCATTCTCCTGCGCCACTCATTAACGCAGCCATTCAAATAAGGCTTCATCAAACTTATACTGCAAACCGAAGAACAAACCTTCAGCATGATATTTCTGGCTGTCGAGGTCATCATCTCTAAACCCAACAAAGTTAAAACCCGCCCCAAAGCGTAAGTTTTTATTAATTAAATAATTTGCGCCTATACCCGCCGAATAACGTAGGTCTTCTCCCACGTCTGCGCTGATCAAACCTAAGCGGAAATCTAAATCCCAGCGTCGATTCAATCCCCAGATATAACGTCCACCCAGCAACTGAGCTGTGGAGTCATAGCTAACTGAATCAATTACCTGTGTTTGCAACTTGGCAGCTAATCGAGCCGATAGGGTCATATCGCTGCGGAACTGGTAGTTCTGGTGAGTCGATAAAATATAAGCTCGGCGCTCATCTTCTGCGACATTGCGCTCTTCCTTCCATTGCAATAGATATAGTGAGTGCCAGTGATTGTCACGTAATGGGCGTCTAGCTAAACCTACCGTTAGCGTATTACGTACAATATCGTTACCCGACTTGATTTCATCCAAGCTGTACTCATCTCGATATAAGGCACTCCAATCCAAGTTGATGCGTGCTGCATAACTATAGTCTAAGCTATAAAAGTCACTCAACTGTGCCTGTCTTGTTTCTATGCGGATAGCTTGGCGTAGATTTTTATTGCGATTATCAACCAGTGATAACGACAAGGCGAATGAGTCTGCAGCATCACTGCCTTCCAAGCTATCGATCACTTCAAACGTAGGGCTAAATTTAAGCTTTGGCTTAATCTCATAGGTACCACGCACGCCATTCACTGCTTGGAGCTCACGACCATCAATGGCACTCTGCAGGCGATATTCTGAATACAGTTGCGTAGAAGGCAACCAATCCGATTTTAAGCCTAGTGAAGCGTTTATTCTTCTCTCGTTACGGCTTAAAGAGGTCACATTACTCGCACTATCAATTTGCTCTGCCCTAGCATAGACAGACACTTTTTCCTGTAATTGATATTCAGTGCCTAGCTCAACACGCTTACGACTAGCCGAGCCAATTTCTTGCTCACCCGCAATATAAACTTTACCTGTACGCTCGGCCAAGGTGAAGCCTCGACCAACCCTAGCCGTCACCGAATCAATCTCTACGCCTGTACCTGTACGTTGTTGTTCGGTACGTTTTACCCCCCCAGCAATAGTCCACTTGCCTAGGCGCTGGGAGACCGTGGTGGCCACCGAGTCACGTTGATCATCGTTACCCTTTTGGTTGCTGGCACTGTGTATCACTTCTGCATCCAGCGTTGTATTATTTGTCAAGCTATAGCGTGCTTTTGCCCTCGCCTCCTCACGCCCTGAAGCAACCGGAGCAACGGGGTTTCTAAAGCCTTCATCTGCACGTCCGAATTTCAACTGTGTATCAAACTTATTACTCCATTTGGCCTTCCACTCCAGTTGCGCTGCTTCGCCTTCGTGCTCAACACTAGTATCTGCGTTATCACGAGTAGCCACTTCAGCTAAAATACTATGCTTTTCGCTAGGCTTATACTCAACAAAAGCTGACGCCATATCAAAACCATCAATATCATGTTCATTCGTGCTAGCAGTCACTCCTACTGTCACGCCATTTGCCAAACCCTGTGTTGCTCTAATGCCTGCAACGGTGTACTCATCAACCGCCGATTCAGTTTCGTAAGTAATGCGGATGAACTGCTCATTACCTTCTGAATCAAATGTGGCAATCGGCTCATAGAACGTCAAGAAACCATTTAAGCGATTTAATTCATAATCCGTGAAACGCTGCAATACTCTCTCAGACAAAACTAAGCCCTGCGCTGTGCCCGGCTGTGTATTTTCTCGGTCAATAGTCACTAGAGTGATTTGCTCGGAATTGCTAACTACAGGGAAATTAGATAAGCGATAGTTAGTTGCTGTGCCATTACCTGCCAGCTGTTCAAATTGTGTGTTGTTATCTTTGCGCGCAGCATAAGCATTTAATTGCGTCTTACCCAATACATTGTCTTTTTCGTAATGAGCATTCAAACCCGTCAAAGTATCGGTTACGCGAGCCAAGCTGGAAGAATTGTGCAAGTTAGTATCCGTTTGATAGTCTCCCCACGTAATACTGCTCTTGTTCTTTTCTAGCTTTACAAACAACTTGCTTTGACTTTGTGCATCAAATCCCTTCACGGACGAGTCGCCATAAATAGGGTAATAAGCATTCGGGTCAATATCGCGAAATAGATCATCGTCTTGCTTATCTGTGTCGTAAGATAAGGTAAGCAATATATCTCCTTTTATTTTGCCCTTTAGGAAAACGGCAGCACGGCCATCTATTTCCAACTTATCATTAAAACCATCTCTTTGTTGCGATGGCAGCACACCTTGGCTAGAGACATTACTAAAGTTTCCTCCAATATCGACTAAACCGACGGCTATTAATGGGCGTAAGACAGGAACAAAGTCTACAATTTTTTGCGCTTCAAACGCATTCACTGATGCTTTCAGCTCCACTTTTCCCGTAAATTCAGAGCTGCGTAAATGCGCAGTTGCTTCACCATTAGTCAGCTTTAGTTGAAAACCGGGTATTTGTGGCTGTATATCATCATTGAGCCACTGGCCATGCTCAGACTCTAAAGTAACAAAGAAATGACCTTTTGCGGGCCTGCCATTAACATCTTTGACCAAGACTTTAACCGGCATAGTCGAACGCCCACCATCCGCAGAGAGTGACGAGAACTCGGGAACTAAATCAATAGAGTCAGCTATGCCAGGGTGATAGACAACACGCTCAGCCATGACTCGGTCATTGCCAAACGGGTCTTTCGCGACAACCTTCAACTGGTTATCTCCAACGCGTAATGGTAAGCCATACCAGGCTAACAACTGTGCCTTTTCACGTGGATTAACAAGGTGCTCACCTAAGCGCTCAGTTCCTACTTTCTCGCCGTTCAAATACAAGCTAGGTATTACACCTTCACGGACCACCACCATAAAGCGACCGCCATAGCTAATCTCACCCAGAGGCCATAGCCATGTCCCCTTTTTAGCCATAGCCATATTAGCTGCTTTAATCGCATCTTCACTAACAGGTATGCTTTGTGGGGTATCCACATTAACTATAGAAGCGATCGGCTCATGTGTACTTTGGATCACAGCCTCTGCATTACAGCAAGAGGCTCTACCCACCGTGCCAGAGGAAATATCACCATCATAAGCCGGTGTTACATTAGCTTGAATACTTGATTGATTACGACTCAAGACAACATCACCGTTGTATTTAATCGCTTCATCTAATAGCCAATCCCCTGAGATAGAACGGTGCCTTTGCTCTAATTGCTGAATAACATGCTGACTGTTCTCACCCGGGCAAGAGAACACGAAGTCGGCACGGTGAAACTCGCCGTCATAGAGATCAACAAATCGTGAATAAGGGTCTGCTCCGTGGCGAGTTTCAGTGGGTATGGCTTTAATACCCGTTGGCAAACTCAGTTGGTCAATTTTTATAACATGTTGGCCTGGGTTAACACCATACAAGCTGTACATACCATTTTCATCGGTTGTCACATGGGTACCGTTTTCCATATACAGACGCACGCCTGCGATAGGCCACTCTGCCGTATCCTGCACCGCATCGCAGTTTGCATCGACAAAGACTTTACCAAATAAAATACTGCGATCTGACAACAAGCCCGTGCGTAGCACCTTAACCTGAGCGGCTGCCACATTGGATTGGAAGTTACCTGCGGTCGCTACCGCTGTATTAATACCATCAGAGTCTAGTGCACCGGCAGTCGTTTTAAGTACATAAGTGACGGTTGTCGAGGTTGGCTGATCACCTGTTTGGGGCGCTAGGTCACCCAGTGTAAAGCGAAGCTCTGAACCGCCTATAATAACAGGAGTGATCGCCGTTCCATCACGCTTTGCTGTGCCCGGCTCATACTTAAAGCCAAACGGGAGCACATCCCTCAAGAGCGTATTTTGCGCAACAGTCCCGCCGACATTACTTACTGTTATCGAATATTTAATTCGATCCCCCAATTCAACCTCAGCTTGCTGTACAGGGCTAGAGCCGCCTACTTCTACACCTTTAGATACAACAAGGTTAGTTCCCTGCGTAGCAACTGGGTCTACAGCCATATCAAACCTAAATATGTCCTCAGGGCTTTGTAACTCAAAAATACCATCATCTGATACCACTAAACTCGCTTGACGTCTTTGCGATAACCGCGAATCAAAACCACCTAAGCCATAAGATTGAGCTGCAATAGTAAAACGATAGGATGTGTCACCTGTCGTCGCTTGGGTAGGTAAATTGCCTGGTGCGAGAGCCGTTGGAAATGAAAACTGTGAAGACGTCTCTACTTCTAGGTAATAACGGCCAGGAAACAATTCTAGGAACTGATAAGCCCCGTCAACCCCTGTCGTTTGAGGTTCTAGTGGCTCTGCCAAATTTCTATCTGTAGGACTTGTTGCTGGATTTTTAGCTAACAACCCTGTATCTGCATTTATAATTGAGACGATAGCCCCTTGTACACGAGCACCGGTGCTAGAATCAAACACCACACCAAAGGGGTTAATGAAGGCTGCAGCATCGATCGTCGCTCTTAGCCCAGGGTCAAATATCGTTGCAGTCAAAGTATCTTGGCTAATACTTTTTAGCGTACAGTTCGGGCGATCAACTATCGTATAATCCGCGACATTGCCGCTCGCTGGGCAAATACTACCCGATGCGGCCGTCTTAGTAGTGGACAATATGATAGGACGTATATTATGAAATATACCCGTATTAGGCCCTGTCTCTCTCATCACTACTTCAATAAAGTCACCTGTCACATTGGAGGAAAGCCTAACCCTAATCGTATCGGTTACACCATTATCTTCAAATGAAATTGTATTTAGGCTAGTAGAGCGAACTTCTAAATACACCCCTCTTGCTTCAATTTGTGAATCAGACAAATCTAAGCGATAGCGACTTGTGCCTCGCAGAGTACCACTGCCATCGATTGTATTGTTATCGCTGAAGTCAGGTGTTTGTCCAGGGCTGGCAGCCAAGAAGCGAATTTGTGCCGAGTTGTCAGCAGAAATCGTATTTCGTAAACCATGACAAACCTCAGTACTGCTAATACTGCCCGTTGCCAAATCCACACTCGCCGTATTACGAGTCTTTGTTCCCAGGGTGACCTGTGCTGCTGTTCGCACATTAAAGCGTAGTACCGCAGATTCACCGGCGTCCAAATCTGCTACCGGCACCAGCAAACCAATTTTAGCGGCAAGTTCCGCACCTGCCTGCGAACTAGCTTGCCAAGCAGCAAAGCTCACCCATTCATTACTACCCGCGATCGCCTGGGGCGCATACTGCACCAATACCTGGGCACTAGCCGGTGAACTCAGTAGTAAAGAGCCACTCTCTAATTCTGTGTTGGCCGGAATAATGTCTTCTAATAGCAAGCCGTTTTGAGCAAAACCATCAACAATATAGTTAATGGCAGAAGGTCTAGGGGCGGTGCCATTCAATTGTAGGTTGTACTCAATTAAGCTACTCGGTGGCAGTAAGTCGCTCGCATTAGCATCCGCGCTACAGTCGACACTATTAACGGATGTTTTATTAATGCTCAAACCCGCACTTGCACCAGGTACGATCACAGTAGATGTAATGGATTGAACTAGCACAGGCTCATTCACAGAACTAGCTTGCAAACTCAACACACCGCTTTGCCCTACCGTCGCAGTACCCGGCAATACAGCTTGTATAATTAAAGGCAGTGCTCCTCCAACAGCTAACGAAGGCGTTGCGCCTGTGACTTCCACATCAGCTGCATCGACAACGCCTGCTGTCGTTCCTGAATCAATAAACACGCTAATATTGGAGAGGTCAAAATCATCTCCTGCTTGGTTTTGTAACAGCAACTGATAACTATCTGGCAAACTACCCGTATTAGTGAGCTGATGCAAAGAAGTATAGGTAGCGCCCGCAAGAGCAGTTGTACTTTCATCACTTTGCAACGTAAAGGCGCTCTGTAAGCCCTGTACCGTATTACAGATAGTCGCACTACTAAAATTACTGCTGCCATCGAGGTTGGTATCAACACCGGCGGTATTATTAATCGTAACACTGGCACCCACGACGTTATTTTTCACTTGCGTGAGAAACTCAAACTCAACAATTTCGGTCGGTTCTATATCATTAACACTAACAAATAATCCCACTGCGACAATCGCATCGGTGCCGTTCCATGCGTTAAAACTTTGCCATTCGCTCAGTGCCACCGCACTGGCAAGTCGTACCACCGGTGTGCCATTAGCAGGAGAAAAAGTTAATGTTTGTGGCTTAATCAAGTTAACTTCGCCAGGCAAGTTATCTTGTAAGATAACACCATTACTCGCCACACCATCAATATTATAATTCAATGGACTAGGCGTAACAGTGCCGATGTTAAGTAGCCTTAAGGCATAAGTGATGTTGTCACCCAGTGCCAGCGGTACACTACAAATAGACGATGAAGTTTTAATCACATCCAATACCAAACCACTAATAATAGTCACAGTATCTGTATTGAGTGCTGTTATTGACGCATCCGCAATAGATGTAGCGGCAAGTGTTAATTGACCTATATCACCATCTATTAGAATAGTCGGCAGCATAGCGGTTATAACAAGGTCTACTGCATCGCCTGCCGCTAATGCGGATATGCTAGTAACCGCTGTTTCACCCGCATCGACAATACCGTTACTATTACTATCGAGGAAGACACTGAAGTTAGAGAACTCGTAATCGTCACCAGCTAAATTATTCACCGATAAATTGTAGCTATCGCTAACATTACCTGTGTTCTGTAAACGATGTGGCAAGTTCACCATAACGCCGCTCTGGCGCAACAAACTTTGATCCGACGTTAATGCAATCGATCGAACCGGTGCTACCAGCACACGCGAAGGGTTCGTATTAAAACGAAAGTCATTCGTGCCATCTGAATAGCTCACTTCGGCTACATTGGTAATAAAACTACCCGCAGGAGCACTGGCAGCATAGGCACAGGAGACAGCATTAAGTGCAATTACACTTAATATCTTCATCACTGTTTTTATGCCGTCATTTACGAACATATATCTTACTCGGTCATCCTTAATATTTAGTTTCTTTAAATACTTGGCTTCAAGTATTTAAAGAAACCCCCTGCCTCAAAGGACAGGGAGATTTCTAAGCCGAAGCTTACTCGTCCAGCTTCACGCGGAAGCGAACAGTGGTGAAGTCATCACCCGTACCTGTTGCTCTCAACGTTCCACCTTCATTAGTAGTCACATCATCTGGTGCAGGGAAGCCACCATCCGCTTTACCAATAAAGAACGTCACACTACCTGCGCCATCAACATTGGCGTCATGAGTAGTTGTACATGCAGGATCAGCATCATCCGCATCCGTCAAATTACAAGCCGTACCACCCGCAGCTGTACACAAGGTAGCGAAATCACCTGCCGCCAGCCCCACATCCTGATCACAAGTCTGTAAAGACCCTGTCTCAAAAGTAGTAAAGGTTTGAGCGGCATCTTGGACGATAACGTTACGCGCGGCTTGCGAACTCGTGTTCTGTACAACAATCTGCCAGATCACACATTCACCCGGTGCAGTAGCGGTGGCCGTTGCAATAGTGAAGGCTTCATCGGCTGTACCGTCACACGCGGCATCGCGTGCTGCCGTTTTATCGGCATCCAAGGACACGGTCACAATCGTCGTGGTATCCGTATTTGCCACAGAGTCTGCACCTGCATTGAAGGTAGCAGTAACGGTTGTGTTATCACTCACACCTACCGCAGCACTGGTTTGAGAAGACACCGTGACTTCGACAGACACATTAGCACCTGGCAACAAACTCACTTCACCCCCAGTGGCTGAACCCGTAGGCGCCGCAGCAGAATCACCGACTAAACATACCGGGCCAGTATAGGCAGCGGTTAAAATCTGGTCGAAAGCACCATCACAATTGGTGTCAACACGAACCAAACTAGGGTTGAAGTCAGCATTGCTTTGTACCGCAGCTATAGCCACTAACTCAGTCGTATTACCATTGTTAGCAACCGTGTGTAAGTACGTGATCGTCGCACCCGCTTCTACCTGCCCGGTCTGGTCAGAAGTGATAGAAATATCTTCTACTGCATTAACGTCAACAGAATCTAAAACTACATCCGTAGAACCTGAACTATTACCGACAACACGGAAAATGATAGGGTAATCATTATCACCATCATTGTTCAGATCGATGGGGTCATTACCCACACCGCCATCAATATCACTAATAAAGTTAGCTTGAGTGGCTGTTGCCGCTGCAGGAATAGAAATAATAGCCTTCACTAAAATTGCGCCACCGGCAGGAATCAAATCAGTATTGGTAATAACAGTGCCATCAGCTGTCGCTGTTGCAGGGTCGTTATCTTCAAAAGTCACTGTCCAGCCAGGCTCTAAACCACCTAGTACACCAGCACCAAAGCCAGCAGAACCTTGTGGACCACCATTCCAAGTACCACCCGCAGTAGGAGCAAAGGTCTCCGCAACACCGCCGTCATTGCGTATCCACAAATCAAACTCAACCGTATCACCAGGGTTACCCGTTACATTTACAACAGGGCTAGTAAGTCCAATGCCGTCAACCGCTGGGAAGGACTCTGTATCACCCGTCAAAGCAGAGTTGTCAGTATTAGCCAAATCTACCGCAGGAGCGGTGATCGTGCCCAAGCGCTCAAGTTTGAAGTCGGAGGAACCGCCGCCGCCGGTCACTTCAGTCGAAGCACAGTATTCACCCGCACCATTACTACCAGAAGGTAATACTGCACGTACCTGAATATTGACGCTTGCACCCGCTGCGACACTAAATACACCACCTGCAACCAATACAGGAGAGGCTGGATTTGTAATATCGAATACGGGGAATGTAGTACCTGTAGGGAATTGACTTGCAGCCGTACCATCACATTGAGCACTACCTACAACACCCGTTAGAAGTGCTGGATAAGTACCACCAGCAGCATTCCAAGCGAAACCACCATCGTTAGCGACAGAGACAGTTAATGTATCGGTTGAATTACCATTGTTTGAAATAACGTTATTAAACAATACTGTGCCACCTTCTGGGGCCTCTTGTACTGACTGAACGTCATTGCTAGCATCTTCATCATCACCATCATTATCACCAGGCGTTGGGTCGTCTTCGCCAGTATCGGTAATATCCACAGCATTAATAGTTGGCACAATAACAGATACAATATTTGAACTCTTAACTTCGCCTGTATCTTCAGTATCGTTGTCCGCATTGTCACGGCTAGCAATCTGCGCTTCGTTACTAATCGTAGTACCTGCAGCCAAGGTATTAGAGTACGTTACCGAGAACTCCATGGTCACCGTAGTCGTTGGTGGAATAACATGGTCATACACAACAACACCGGATCTCGCCGCGGCATCAATAGAACCGTCAAGGTCTAGATCTAAGCCAAAATCTGCTTCCGTGGCATCAGTCGCATCACCATCACCATTTAAGTCAACAGGTAAAGTATTGGTCGTAACACTGGCATCCAAGGTCGCTTCATTGATGTCTTCCGCTCCAGTGAAGAAGAAGTCATCACCCGAAGCACCGGCTGTAACAGCAACACCATTGTAGCTAACAGAGCCTGGCAGCAATGTTGAGTTAGCGGGAATACCATCAAACAAGAACACTTCACGAGCATCGGCAGCACCGGTGTTTTGCACAGTGATTCTATAGTCAATTTGACCATTCGCGCCAGCTGTCGCTAGCGTATGATTCAGAATGGCCTTCGTGATATTCAGTGACGCATCTGCTGTGACCGTCACCCTCGCGTTGTTAGTGCCGTCCAGTCCGTCAGCACCGTTAGCGCCGCCACCAATAGCACCATTACCATCAGTCAAATCGCCAACACTGTTAGCTTGTGGTGTACCGGCATTGCCGTTTTCAGCTTCTGCTGTCAATGTCCACTCAAACGTCTGGCCATTAATAGCCGTTGCAGGTATATCACCTACAACAACAATACAAGCCGTTTCGCCGGCGGGAATAGTAATCGTATTTGTTGCAGCAGCGGCAGCCGTATCTAATTGAACCTCGGTACCATCAAATACACCGTTGGAACCCACACAGTTATTAGATGTTACCGTGCCACCAGAGGCCGTTGCCGTACCGTCTAGGTAGGCTTCGATATTGGTGAAATTGCCACTATCCGTTGAACCTAAAAAGTCATCTGCAACAGTGATGTGGAATACATCAGAGCCATTACCGTTGTTGGTAATAGTAAAGCTGTTTTGCGCCTGCTGGGCTGGCCCAGAAGTAATAGCAATGTTGTCAGACGCGATTGTAGCCGCGAAAACTTGTGCAACCGTTACAGATGCCAAGTTAGACGTGACTGGCGTCAGCGTGTTACCGACGGAGTCTTCAAAAGTTACTGTCGCTTGGTTAGTGATAGTTGTACCTGCTTCCGCTGCTATAGCGTATGCCCGTTCTACTACCGTTAAACCCGCCACTCCCACGGTCAGGACCGCAGCAGCGACTGCTGCTTGCACCTGGCCTTTCTTAAAGCGTTTTGTTTTCATTGTTCTCTCCAAACATTATGTTTTTTGATAATTCGTTTTATCTTGTTTCATTTTGTTAATTTAGCTTTTATTCATCCTGGAGACCCCCTACATGCAAGGCCAAAGTGCCAGGACCAAAAACTAGACCTAGCACGAATGGGGGGTAGAAGGAAACTCGGGCGTCTCACCGCTTTGAATAAATAATGTAATTTCAAACTGATATCCCCGCTACTGCACGCGGACTCGGTAAAAATACTCTTGTTGGCTTTTAGGCTCTAAAGCTTGCTGGCTTTTCCAGCGCAAATGCGTGTACTCAGCAACAGGAACTACTTCTTTCTTATCTGTGCCATCAGCCTGCCTAACAGTACGCATGACCGGCTCTGCTTGATACGTCTTGCCTTGATCAATGCTTACCAAGAAATCATTAGACACCTCAGAACGCGCAGAGTCGGCAACATACTCTGTATTGGCAGGAATCAGCCCATTAATAACTAATTTGTGGAATGATTTATCCGCACTATTCGA
The DNA here is from genome assembly GCA_964495705.1 of uncultured Gammaproteobacteria bacterium. GTDB lineage: Bacteria > Pseudomonadota > Gammaproteobacteria > HTCC5015 > HTCC5015 > CAZBWS01. The sequence continues at coordinate 10,236 of CAZBWS010000036.1, read as the reverse complement.
ATAAGCGAGGCGGTACTCCAACACTTGGTCAGGCTCAGCCTCTGCAGCAGGAGTGAGTACCTCTTCACCCTTGTCACCCTGGCTCACCAAGAAGGCATCCAGACGACTATCAACCCCCTCAGCAAACACCGCTGAGACATTTATTATTAGCGCTATAACGCCAAATAGTATTTTTTTCATTTTATCACCTCACCTAAAAACCATGGATACACATAAACATCGTGTTTAAACACTAGTCCCTCAATCGTGCCGCTTTCACTTTATATATCATTGTAATTAAGAAGTTTACATAGAATTTACAACATATAACAGTAAAAACAGGCACTTATATACACTTCTTAACAATCTTTTGCCCATAATTTGAAATCGATCACAAATAATGTAAGCACAAAACCCCAACGCGAGCTACAATCGCATTCTAGATATGCAAAAATTAACAAAATCATGGGCTTATATGCTTTTCTTTATGCTGTTTTTAAGTTAAAAATAGTTTTGGCATACTATATGCTATTTATATAATTAAGTATTTATACAAGTTAAGAACTGAGACCTAGATCACAAGAATTTATGACCAGGTTATACAAATCACAGATTGAACCGGCTTTATAAAAAAACAGCGTCGAAATATCGACAAAAAGACCAAAAGAGGACACAAAATGTTGGAAAAATTACTAACGAGCTTAATCATTTCAGTGCTACTGCTGCCTATCTCAGCCATCGCTGCCCCTAATATCAAGCTCAACGTAAGAGCTGAAGTAGAAGTCACCGTTGAAGAAGATGGCAAGCAAGTAATTAAACGGGTTGAGGCCCAAGAAGTTGAGCCTGGGCAAGAAGTGATTTACACCGTGAGTTATAACAATAACAGTGACGACGGTGCTTTCAATGTCAAGCTGAACAATAAAGTGCCCGACAATACCACCTACAAAACCGATTCCGCTTGGGGGCAAAATTCACAGATAGAATTCTCTATCGATCGTGGCGCAACCTTCAAACAAGCCTCATTACTCGAATATGAAGCGACCAATGCAAGTGGTGAAAAGGAAAAGCGTACCGCCAGCCCAGAAAAATACACCAACATTCGCTGGATTGTAAAAGAAATCCCCGGCAACACACAGGGCGAAGTTGGCTTTCGCATCAAGGTTAATTGATATGCGGAGTCATCTATGAATTTAACAAAACATCGATTTCAAACCACTCGAAACACTGGCCTTGCTCGCGCAGGGCCTTTGCCGTTATCAGCCAGAGACAAAATTCAGATTTTGGAGGAGGCACAAGGGCCTCCATGAATCAGTTAAAACAGCAATAAACAATGTAAAAAATTAACGAATAAAAAAGGTGAAAAGCATGAAAACAAAAATCAATAGCCCTCAGGGCTTTAAGCTAAATACGGGAGGTGCCGCAGTGTTATTAGCCCTCGGCAGCCTTGTTTCGGTAGGCACGGCACAAGCTAACACCGCTGCAGGGGTTACACTAACGAACTCGGTTACTGTCGACTACAACGATGCAGGCGGTACCGCGCAGCCCCAAGAGACGGCAACAGTCGATGTCACTGTAGACCACCTACCTAGTGCTGCATGGGGTACTGTTCCTGCAGATCAGACCGCCAACTCAGGCGGTACACTACCGGGGGCATATAGCATTACGTTGACCAATACGGGTAACGGCTCCGACACATACACATTGACCGAAAGTTCAGTGGATGCATGTACCGTTGCCGGCACGTTGACTAACGATGCCTTTGCTTTAACTCCAACACCGACGACGTTAGGTGCAACCGTTATTAGCAGCGTAACCTCCACGACTGAATTTGGGGTGCCTGACGATAGCAATACTGCTGACTCTATTACTCGTGATATCGCAGTCGGTGACATGGTGTTAATTAACGGCGATGTAGTCGAAATTGCAACGGTTACAGAAAATAGCCCTGCAGGTACTACGACGATCACCTTAGCTGCAGCACTTTCAGCTGCGCCCTCTGTGGGCGATCAAGTCGGTGAACAGATTTCCGTGTCTTTGGGCGCTACTGGCGCGGCAGGTACAATCAGTGGCGCAGGCGCAACCTCTGTATGTACACACACACATACACTGAACGCGGCGGGCTCTACCGCAACGGGCGGCAACACAGAGACCGACCAAGACTCTGCAACCTTTATCACTACGGTTGAAGGCGTAACACTGGCTGTTGCCAAGTTTGTTCGTAACGTTACAACGCCAGCCAAAAACACTGGAGCTGCGGCAATTACCTACGCAGGTGAAGATTACTTTGCCACTGGTGCTGTTTCAGGTAACCCCTCCGAAACACTGGAGTACTTAGTTGTTATCACCAATAGCAGCGGCGGAGACGCTAGCGGTGTTGAGTTTAATGACACGCTACCTGCATTTACCACCTACACCATCAGTTCTGCAGCGGTAGACACCAATGGCGATGAAACTTTCGATGTGCTTTTACCAGGTAGTGAGACCGAGGCAGACAACGAAGGCGGCATTGTTACTCAAGCGGGCTCTGCTATCCAAGTGTTTGCCGGTACTGGCGGTAACGAGGACACTGATTTAGGCGGCGGCATAACCGACTTAGGTACTGCGCCCAACAATAAGTCAGCGGTTCGTTATCAAGTCACTATCGACTAAGTCGCTCCTGGCTGCCCATTTGGGCAGCCAGGGCATACAGATTGAATAAAGGTGAATTATGAAAAATAAAATACCCATTCTATTACTGGCCGGTATTTCTATGCTGCCAGGGTTAGCGCAGGCGGTAGCACCCGCCAATAGTACGCTAACCAATACCGCGACACTCACGTATGCGGGCTTGGCTACGCCAATTACCGCTACGGTAGATATTACAGTGAACCTCACCGCAGCTGCGCCGATACTTTCAGTACCCGCTGACAGCACGGTGGCAGAAAATCAGGATGCAACTTATCCCTACACTATTACCTCTACGGCTAATGGTAGTGATGCTTACAATCTGAGCGCAGCGGCTCCCGTACTTAGCAATGTCACGGGCGCTCCGACCGTGACCTTCAACCAAGGTGGCCCTGATGTCACATCAGTAATACTCGGTGCTAGCGCAGCCAGCGCCACACAAACGGCTGGCAATACCGTTATTAGCGTACCCTCTGATGGCACGGCTGACAGCGCAATCAACAATATAACTGCTGGTGACACAGTGGTTATTGGCGGCACTGCTTATATCGTGGCGTCGGTTACTGATGACGGCACCAACGGCACTATTACACTGACCACGCCTTTGGCCGCCAACATTAACCAGGGAGACCTGATTGCCGAACAGCAAACCTTTAATATGGTCGTCAATGATGCTGGTACGGTCACCGTTTCTGGGACACCTGCAACACTCGATGTCACCATTACCGCAGCAGCGTCATCAGGGGCTAACCCGTCAAGCGACGACCTAACCGTGACTACTTTAGTGGAAGTAACCTTCGATAAGTATGTGCGTAACACCAGTAACCCTAACGGGGCACCTGTTGCAATCACTTTCGGTGGTAATAACTTCTTTGCTACAGCGGGAACGGTAACGGCAGTGCAAGGTGATGTACTTGAATACCTCATTCAAGTGACGGCACCTGCTGGCACAACGTTAACGGGGGCACAGTTTGCAGATGTACTACCGCCTTTCACTACTTATGTCGCCAACTCGACTCAGCTTAATGGCTCAGCCACTGGGGCAGCTGATGCGGGGGCCAATAGTCCTCTCATCGGTGGACTGCTAGTTAATGATGCCGGCTCTGCAGTGAACTCAGGTACTATCGCTGCAGGAACAACGGCTAGCGCTACCTTACAGGTTACGGTGGACTAGTGAGCGTGATTAGCCGCACAGTTCAGCTCTTATTACAGCGTATACAATACGCTGTAATAACCTGCCTGTGTGCGCTAATCCTACCTCAATCAATTTACGCGATGGAGCTCATTTCTGAACCTGCCTCACTGTCTGCAAATGAAATCACGGGGGCTCTGAGCGCGCGCGCGACTGTAATCTTGTTAGACCGAACAACAGCAACATTAGCATTTGAACAAACACCTATTAATGTGGAACCAGGTAACAGCAATAGTGTTGACCTTGAGTTAACTAATACAGGAATCAATGACTTAACCGACTCCTCTATTCGTCTTACACCACCCAATGGCGTAAGCCTAAATATTATCGATACAGCCGACTATACGGCATCCCAACAACCCGATGGTAGCTGGTTAATTACCTTAACCAACAACCTCAACGCTGCTCAGGCAATTAGCATCCCCGTCGTATTTACCGCGCCTGCTAATACCCCTACGGGCAGCTTAAACATCGGCGCTACATTTAGCGGCCGCGACAGCACATTAGCAACACTTGTAGGAGAAATTGCTAACAGCACCACTGTCATCAATATCCAGTTCCCTACTTCGACAACCCGCTTGTTTTTATCTAATAGTGTGAGCCAAAAATTTGTAACTCACGATGAATTTGTCATCTATACACTGCGTGTTAGCAATCAATCTGAAACATCAGCTGCTAACAATGTCACCGTTCAGGATTTACTACCTCCTGGCTTACGCTTTATGCCTGGAACCTTAAAAATAAATGGCTCCTCAGTCGCTGACCCAGCGCCATCAGAAGACGGGCGTACTTTACTGTTTAATGTAGGATCGCTAGCAGTAGCAGGGGCTACTGGGGATGCAGCTGTGATTGAATATATGGCCTATATCAGCAATGCGACACCCGCAGGTACACTGCCTAGCCCATCGATCGCATTTAGCACGCAAGACAACGCAAGATCCAATGATGCGGATGCGCCAATCACCGTACGCAAAGACCCTATTAATTCCGACACACATTTATTTGGACGTGTAAGCACAGGCGAGTGTAGCAATCACGAAACCACGACCAAGGCACTGATTAATACACGACTGCAAAGCGAGTTGCAGGGTAATAGCATTGCCTATCGTGTCACCATCAACAGCGATGCTAGCGCATTAGAATCTTATACTCTAAATCTTCAACTTCCAGCCTCACTGACATTTGAAGAGAATTCCGCGCTGCTAGACGGCTCAGCCATTAAGGTTACTCAGCACAGCCCGTCACATAAGTCCTTTACGATTAAACCTCGTGGCAAGCAGGCGCAACACGTATTGAGTTTTAAAGCGAAGGCCAATGCACGCCAACACGGTGTCTTTAATACGCGTATCTACGCTGAATATATTACAGTAGATGGCCAGACTCACACCCAACAACCTATTAACAATAGTTACCAAGCTGAGGTGCAACATGGCAGCTTCCGCCGCTTTAGCTACTGGCCTCGATTTGCTCGCCTGGGCACAAAGTTACGCGATGGTGACATAGAAAATATTGACGAGTTAATTAATAAATTAGAGGGTGAAACAATCAACCATATTTATATTGTTGGGCATGCAGACAATATGAAAATCTCTGATAAAAACAAGCTTAGGTTTACATCTAACCAAACACTATCTGAAGCAAGGGCCAATACAACCGCACTGTATATTAAAGACAAGCTAGGCCTCTCTGATGCACAAATATCCAGTTCTGGTCGAGGTGCACTTGAGCCTGTCACCAACAATAAAAATGCAATAGGCCGCAGTATTAACCGCCGCGTAGAGCTGATTGTAGAGACCATAGATAAGGCCGACATTAATCGTTTGAACATCCTTTTAGGTGATGAAGGTTTTACAAGTAGTGAGCTTATCACTAGCGCAGAGCAACATAGCGGTGAAATACTGGGGGTCGAAAACATCCGCCTCATAACGGAAACAGGGCGTACAGTCGACACAGATGAGTTTGGCCTTTATCACTTTGAAGCCCTAAAGCCTGGCGCCCATGTTGTGCAAATTGACCCAGACTCTATCCCCGCGGATATGGAGGCAGTGCTATGCCAGGGCACAACACGCCACGCAGGTTCTAGCACTTCACAGTTTGTCGAAATAAGCGACGGTTTAATTTGGCGTGCGAACTTCTATCTACAGAAGAAGCAACTAGCCAATGAAGTCGCTAAAATTTCTCTGCACAGTAGCATTGATGAAAAATTCGTTAACTTCACACTATCCGCATCAGGCTCTAACGGCCTTAATGGGCAGCCTCAAATACAGCTCACTATCCCCCCTGCCCTGCGCCCTGCACTTACACGTATTCGCATGGACGGAAAGCCAGCCATTGTTAGCGAAAACACACAGGGTATGCTTATAACATTACCCACACACACACAGCAGTGGCAGCACAATATTAGCCTTCAAGCTGATAGCCGCGTGTTATCAGCAGGGCGTTATACACTTAGCGCGCAACTGCTGACTGCGCCCGAAGTACTGCCCCCAATTGAGAGCGATAAAGCGAGTAATAGCTTTACACTGTCTTCTAACAAGCAGCGTATTGAGCGCTATGAATTCAAAACACACTTCAAACGAGGAAAAATAGAATTAAGTAAGGCCGATGAGGTGACCTTAGAAGACATTATATTCCTATTCCGTGACCAGCAAATCAGCAAGCTTAAAGTGATCGGCCACACGGATGCCAACCCTATGTCAGCTAGCACTAAAGCGATTTACGGGGACAACTATCAGTTATCTAAAATACGTGCTGCGAATATTGCTCGATACATTAAAGAAAAGCTACGCATTCCTAATGTCACCACGGAAGTAGACGGTAAAGGCGCCAGCGAGCCAGTCAACAGCAATAACAGTGAAGACAGCCGTGCCGATAATCGCAGAGCAGAACTGTATATCACCACATCTAGTGAGCTAGCAAACTCACAATTAGTGATTAATAAGGCTAACAGTGAGGTACACACAACAGTGCCCCACCTGGTTGCTCCCAGTCACCCAGCAGCAGAACTTGCCGTTACCGCTCCCATCTCAGACGGCATACACTCTATTCAAGATGGTGAACATATAGCCAGCGCTAGTATGCCTATCCGCGTGCAGTTAGATTCTCGTTTGAAAATAAAACTCAGCTTGGATGGCAAGGAAATCCCTAAAGATCGCATTGGCTTTAGCAGCATCGACAAAGAAACCAACAAGGCTATATACACCTTCTTTGGTATTGACATGGGCGAGCGTGGACAACACCGCTTGCTACTCCAAGGCATGGGGCCATTCGGCAATGCTCGCTTTGAACAAGCGATCAACTATCTACGCACGGGTGATATACACCGCATTGAGCAATCTGCCGATATCATTGCTAACGCCGCAGACGGCAGTTCACCTATCAAAGCTAAAATCGTTCTGCTCGATGATAGTGGTGAGGTCATTAAAGCCGCTAGCCAGTTGCGTATTATTGATGGCGACCTTAAACCTTTCGTTGCCAACACCAACGCCTTAATTGAAAGTGAAAAAGACCTTGTCGATGCCAACAAAGAGGGCTGGATTACCTTTGCTCCCGTGAATAAGGCGGGGCTATATAAAGTACAGCTTGCCTACAATGACGCTATTGTTGATGCGAAAATTTATGTATCCCCTAAATACCGCGACTGGGTGGTCGTCGGCTTAGCTGAAGGCACACTAGGAAACAACAGTATTAGTGGCAATATACAAGCCTTAAACTCAAGTGACATCGAAGATGACTTCTATGATGATGGACGCTTAGCCTTCTACGCAAAAGGTAAAATATTAGGCAAATACTTACTGACTACGGCTTTTGATTCTTCCAAACAGAACAAGCAAGACGAGCGATTTGAACAAGTCATCAACCCCGATGACTACTACACCTTATATGGTGACAATACAGAACAACAATTTGATGCAGCAAGCCGTGAAAAACTTTATATACGTTTAGATGCGGATAGGTTCTATGCCATGTTTGGCGACATGACTACGGGGCTCGACGCAACTCAACTCAGCCGTTATTCAAGAGCATTAACGGGCTTTCGCGCAGCCTATGAAACTGAGCGGGCCTCGGTGAATATTTTTGCTGCCGAAACTAGCCAAGCATTTAAACGGGATGAAATTCTAGGCCAAGGCATATCGGGGCTCTACTTCCTCAGTGCTCAAGGTATTGTTGCAAACAGCGAAAGCATCCACATTGAAACAAGGGACCGTTTCCGACCTGAAGTGATCGTAGAAACAAAAACCTTAAGCCGCTTTATTGACTACAATATTGACTACCAAGACGGCAGCTTATATTTCAAGCAAGCCGTCCCGCGCAATGCAGACGACTTTAACCCCGTCTATATTGTTGCCGAATACGAAAGCTATAACACCAACTCTGAAGACATCGTTGCAGGTGGTCGCGCAGCACTCAAATTTAATAATGACAAATTAGAATTAGGACTCAGCGCCATCGAAGACAATACCGTTGGCGCCGAAGCTGAACTGCAAGGCTTAGATGCCCGAGTACAGATCACTGACAGTGTTGAGTTAACGGCAGAGTATGCACAATCAGAACAACAAACCCTGACCAACGGATCTACTGAAGGGGATGCCTATCAGGCCGAACTTATTCACACCGGTAAACGTTTAGACGCCAAGCTATATATTAGTGAGCAAGAACAAGGCTTTGGTCTAGGCCAGCAAAATGCATCTAATAGCGCAATACGTACTCAGGGCATAGATACTCATTACCGCATCTCAGACCGCCTCGAACTGACTACCAATCTTCGCCAAGAAGAAAACCTCAGCGCGGATAGCGAGCGAGATTTTATTCAAAGCAATATTATTTACACCCAGCAAAACTTAGAACTCACCGCTGGCGCTAGCGTCAGTGAAGATAGCGATAGTACTGGCGATAAGCGACGTGCAGAAAAGCTCAACCTAGGAGCCAGCCAACAGTTTTTAGATGAGAGGTTACGCCTACGTGCTCAAACTGAGTGGCAAATCAACAAAACTAATACCACCTCAAACCAACCCGTACGTCACTTGCTCGGCGCTGACTACCAGCTAACACGACAAGTAGATCTATATGCAGAACATGAGATCGCCGACAACGATGCGCTAGACACGAATACCAGCCGCCTTGGGTTACGCGCCCGCCCATGGAACAACGGCACGATTAATAGCAGTGTTGAACAGCGCCATACCGAAGAGCAAGAGCGTTCATCTGCGGTCTTTGCTTTAACCCAAGCCGTTCCCATCAATGAAAACTGGAAAGCCAGCTTTAGCTTTGACCAAACAACGACCTTACAAGAGCAAAGCTTATTGCGAATCAACCCAGAAGCGCCCTTAGCCTCGGGTGCCAGCTTCACTAATATACCTACAGACGGGGCAATTGATAATGACTTCTGGGCAGTATCAACAGGGTTGGCCTATCAAACAAATCTGTATCTATTCGACAACCGCTTAGAATATCGCAACAGTGATCAAGATGATAAGTACACCCTACTCTCTAACTGGAAACGGGAGCTGCATAACGGGGTTGGTCATGCACTGCGCTTCAATTTATTCCACACGGACACACACCAAGGTAATGATGATGAGAGCAGTGCAGAGCTGCGCTACTCCTCCGTTTATCGCCCTGTTGACAGCCGCTGGTTATGGTTAAACCGAACAGAGCTTAAACAAGATGACAATACCCGCAACAGCGAAGGTGTTTTAAGTAAGCGCTTTGTTGAGAATCTAGCGGTCAATTATCTAGCGCATAATTGGCAGGCTGCGGGCCACTTTGGTCTAAAGCACCAAATCACCGAAACGGGCAGTACAGACTTCAAGACTAATAGCTTCGTTGTCGGCTCGGAACTGCGTTATGACATCAATCAACACTGGGACATCGGCGCACAATACCACCGTTTATTCACACCAAAGCTCGGCTTAGCCCAAGACAGCTACGGTCTATCAGTCGGCGTAGATGTTGCCAAAAATTTATGGTTAAGCGTAGGGTATAACGCACAGGGTTATCACGATGACGACTTCAGTGTGAATAGCTTTACCGCTAAAGGCCCATTTATTAAACTGCGCTTTAAGTTTGATCAGAACACCTTTAATTTGAATGGAAGCAATAATGACTAGGCGAATACTCACGCTATGTCTTTTTATATTACTGATTGGTAGTCAGCAAAGTCTTGCTGTGGAGACTGTGTGTAACGACAACGGCGGCACTGGTTTCCCCATACCTGTTGCAAGTACAACGACTATCCCTCTGGATTTTAATTTTGGTGACAATGGCCTGATTATAGATGTCGATGTCTTTGTCGATATTAGTCACCCCTGGGTAGGTGACCTCGCCGCCACCATCACCAACCCCAATAACACATCGGTACTCCTCTTTCACCGTCCGGGACTCGCAGGTCCACCCACCCC
>CAZBWS010000035.1:0-25829 GCA_964495705.1 uncultured Gammaproteobacteria bacterium | reverse complement strand
CGGACTCAACTCATGCACCGCATCCACCAGCGCCGCTACATGCTCCGGATCAATATGCTGATGTATGCCATGCCCCAGATTAAATACATGTCCCGAACCCTTACCAAAGCTCTCTAGTACTTTAAGAGCTTCCGTGCGAATCGTCTCGGGGGAAGCGTACAGCACGCTAGGATCAAGATTTCCCTGCAGAGCTACCTTGTCTCCGATACGGCCCTTAGCGTCTGCTAGGGAGGTCGTCCAGTCCAAGCCAACGCCGTTACAGCCAGTACCCGCGATGAGCTCTAACCACTGCCCACCATTTTTTGTGAATAAGATATTGGGGACGACACGGCCTTCGTTTTCCTTGGTCAGGCCTTCAACGATGCGCTGCATGTATTGCAGTGAGAAGGTCTGGTAGTTCTCAGGGGAGAGGGAGCCGCCCCAAGTGTCAAATACCATAATGGCCTGTGCGCCTGCGGCGATCTGCGCGTTGAGATAGCTGATGGTGGATTCGGTGATCTTATCCAGCAGCTTGTGCAATATTTCTGGGGAGTCAAACAGCATACCTTTGATCTTGGCGAAGTCGCGGCTGCTGCCGCCTTCGACGGCGTAGGTGGCGACCGTCCAAGGGCTGCCTGCAAAGCCAATTAAAGGTACGCGGCCGTCTAGCTCTTTGCGGATGGTGCGTACAGCATCGGTCACATAGCGCAGTTCTTGTTCGGGGTCGGGAATGGCGATTTTCTCGACATCAGCCGCACAGCGTACTGGGTTGCTGAACTTGGGGCCTTCGCCAGCAATGAAGTGCAGGCCTAGGCCCATGGCGTCGGGCACGGTGAGAATGTCAGAGAACAGGATTGCAGCATCTAGGTCGTAGCGCTCTAGGGGTTGCAAGGTCACTTCGCAGGCGCGTTCGGGGTTTGTGCACAGGTCCATAAAGCTGCCGGCGGCAGCGCGGGTGGCGCGATACTCAGGTAGATAGCGGCCAGCTTGGCGCATGATCCACATCGGTGTGCGGTCTACGGGCTGGCGCATTAGTGCGCGTAGAAAACGGTCATTTTTTAGTTCAGCAGCCATGATATGTCTCTGTATTTATATTTTTTGTAAATAAAAACGCCCGCAATAGCGGGCGTTTATCTTAACAGCAATTAACGCTATACGTTCAAGTAACGCAAGATGCCTTCGGCAGCGTTACGGCCTTCGTAAACAGCGGTTACAACCAGGTCGGAGCCGCGCACCATATCACCGCCCGCGAAGATTTTTTCGTTGCTGGTCTGGTGTGCAAACTCTTTACAGCCAGGTGCAACAACACGGCCGCCTTGGTCTAGATTTACACCGTAGTCTACCAGCCATGGAGCAGGGCTGGGGCGGAAGCCAAAGGCGATCAACACGTTATCCGCAGGAATAATTTCTTCGCTGCCAGGAATTGGCTCTGGGCTGCGACGGCCACGAGCATCGGGTTCGCCGAGTTGTGTTTTCACTACCTTAACGCCAGTGACTTTGTCGTCGCCCATAATTTCGATAGGCTGACGGTTCCATAAGAATTCAACGCCTTCTTCTTTGGCGTTCTGCACTTCTTTACGAGAGCCTGGCATATTCGCCTCGTCACGGCGATAAGCACAGTTAACGCTGTCAGCGCCTTGGCGAATCGAGGTGCGGTTGCAGTCCATTGCGGTGTCGCCGCCGCCTAGAACAACGACTTTTTTGCCTTGCATGTCGATGAAGTCAGCGGGATCTTTTTCAAGGCCCATCAGGCGATTCACATTCGATACAAGGTAGGGCAGGGCGTCGTATACGCCAGGCAGGTCTTCACCGGGAAAGCCGCCTTTCATATACGTGTAAGTACCCATGCCAAGGAAAACCGCATCGTATTCATCGAGCAACTGCTGCATAGGAATATCGGTGCCGATTTCAGTATTTAGGACAAACTCAACACCCATCTCTTCCATCATAGAGCGACGACGCTTGACGATGTCTTTCTCTAGCTTGAAAGGAGGGATGCCGAAGGTCAGCAAGCCGCCGATCTCTTCGTATTTATCGAAGACTACTGGCTGTACGCCGTTGCGCACCAAGATGTCAGCAGCGCCTAAGCCCGCAGGGCCGGCGCCGATGATAGCAACACGCTTGTCGGTTTTTACCACGCCAGACATATCAGGGCGCCAGCCCTGTGCCCAAGCTTCATCGGTGATGTACTTTTCGATGTTGCCAATGGTCACGGCTCCAAAGCCATCATTCAGGGTGCAAGCGCCTTCGCATAAGCGGTCTTGTGGGCATACGCGGCCACACATTTCCGGTAACGAGTTTGTTTTATGCGAAAGCTCTGCAGCTTCGAACAAATTGCCCTCTGAAATAAGCTTCAACCAGTTGGGAATGTAGTTATGCACCGGACATTTCCATTCACAATAGGGGTTGCCACAGGCTAAGCAACGATCGGCTTGGCTGGCGGCAGTGGCGGCGTCAAAGCCGCTGTAAATCTCTTTGAATTCCTTAATGCGAATCTCGGCCGAAGTCTTTTTAGGGTCTTGGCGAGGCACGTCTAGGAACTGTAGAACATTACCCATATCTACTGGTCTCTTCTTGGTGTTGACTCCAGGGCGTAGGCTCTAGAGGTGAGTCTGGCGCGGCAGGCTTAGCCTAGTTGCGCTTTTATCTGTCCGCTGACCTTGCCCATGTCGGCGCGGCCTTGCAGCTGGGGCTTTAATAAGCCCATTACCTTGCCCATGTCTTGCATGGTCTTGGCATCTGCATTGGCAATAGCGGCTGTTATCAGTGTTTCGATCTCAGCTTCGCTAAGCGGTTGGGGCAGGAAGTCTTGAATGACTGCCATTTCAGATTCTTCTTGGGCTACCAAGTCATCGCGTCCAGCCTCTTTAAATTGAGAGATAGAGTCGCGGCGCTGTTTCACCATTTTGTCCAAGATCGCGAGTAGGTCGGCGTCGCTGAGATCGCGGCGCTCGTCAATTTCTACTTGCTTAGCTGCTGCAAGCATTAAGCGAATAGTCGCTAGGCGCTCTTTATCACCGCCTTTCATGGCGGTTTTCATAGCGCTGGTTATTTCTTGCTTTAGCGGGCTTGGATTAGCTGGCATGTTGGAACCTTAATCTGATGAAGCGGAAAGTCTTAAGTCTAGTAAAGACGAATGCGCTTAGACTGCTCTTTAGATAAACGCTTGGCGTGACGCTTTTCAGCTGCCTGGTTGATGCGCTTCTTAGCAGCAGTAGGCTTCTCGTAGAACTCGCGACGACGGGCTTCTGTAACGATGCCAGCTTTCTCGCAGGCGCGCTTAAAGCGACGCAATGCGCCTTCAAAGGGCTCGTGTTCTTTTAGACGTACTGATGGCATAACAATAAACTCGTTTTAAAAAATTGGGGCGCGATTATAATACCCCCCGCTAAGTAAAATCTACCCCGTGGCGCGTGAAGCAGGCTAAATATGGGGAGATTCTTTAAAAAACAACGATTTAGCTCAATTTTTGGGCAAATAAGGGCAATCTGATGTTGGTTTTAGGTATAGAGACATCCTGTGATGAGACAGGTTTGGCGCTCTATGATGATAAAAAAGGTCTGTTGGGTCATGTTTTGCACTCGCAAGTGAAAATGCATGCGGAATATGGTGGTGTTGTGCCCGAGTTGGCCTCTCGCGACCATATATTAAGGATATTGCCCCTGTTGAGCGAGTTGCTGGGCGAATGCGGATATGCCAAAACCGATATAGACGCTATTGCCTATACCGCGGGCCCAGGCCTGATGGGGGCTTTGCTTACAGGAGCTTCGGTGGCGCGCAGCTTGGCTTGGACCTTGGGCGTGCCCGCTGTAGAAGTACACCACATGGAAGGGCACTTACTAGCGCCGATGCTGGAAGATCGCCCGCCAGCTTTTCCCTTTTTAGCGTTATTGGTCTCAGGCGGCCACACTATGTTAGTCGAGGTGTCGGGTATTGGCGTGTATAAGCGTCTAGGCGAAAGCTTAGACGATGCAGCGGGAGAGGCCTTTGATAAAACAGCCCAGCTATTGGGCTTGGGTTATCCTGGTGGGCCCAATATTGCTAAGGCCGCAGAGCGTGGAAACGCCAGCAAATATACATTTCCGCGCCCGATGATGGATCGCCCGGGTTTAGATTTTAGTTTTAGCGGCCTCAAGACCTCGGTGTTGACTGCTGTGCAAAAAGTCAATGACTTGGATGCGGAGCGCGACCATGTGGCGGCGGGTTTTCAAGAGGCGGTGGTCGATGTGTTAAGCAAAAAAGTGGCCAGAGCCCTAAAGCAGACGACCTTAAAAACACTAGTAATTGCTGGGGGCGTAGGCGCCAACCAAGCTCTGCGCGGGCGCTTGCAAGCACTGGGCGAGAAGCTGGATGTCGAGGTGCGCTATCCTCGGGTTGAGTTCTGCACCGACAATGGCGCCATGATTGCCTTTGCGGGCTGCCGGCGCCTACTCGCAGGGGAGCGAGCCGGCTTGGTCATTACGACTCAGGCGCGCTGGGATATGCATGACCTGACTGCCCCAGCTGCCTAATGGCATTGTATTGCAATACGACAGGGCAGGGTGAAGACCTTGTTTTACTACATGGCTGGGGTATGAACTCAGCCGTTTGGCAGGCTATGTTGCCAGTGTTGCAGAAGCGTTACACCGTTTATTGCATCGATCTGCCAGGGCATGGTGCGAGTGCAGGCGTCGTAGGCGAGGATGTGTTGGAGACGTGGCTAGATGCGCTAGAACGCGTGTTGCCTAAGCAGTTTTATCTATGCGGATGGTCTCTGGGAGGTTTGTTGGGTTTGGCGGTACGCAAGCGTTGGCCGCAGCGGGTCAGAGGTTTGATGTTGCTTGCGGCTGCGCCAAAATTTTTACACTCACAAGACTGGCCTGCGCTGCCCGCTGCGCAACTGCAACAATTTGCCGACGGCTTACAAAATGATGTCGCAGCCACCTTGCGTCAATTTATAGCATTACAGTTTCTGGGCACGGCAGATTCTCGCTTGATACAGCGTCAACTGCACCAAGCGTTGAGCGCACAAGGTGTGGCGACTGAACAGGGTTTGCGCCAGGGCTTGCAGCTATTGCGCCAGTTAGACCTTCGGGACAACTTTTCCGATTGTGCGGTGCTGCTGGGTGGGCGAGATAAATTGGTGCCCCCAGTTTTGGGCCAGGCAATGCAGTTGCTGAGTAATTCTGTGGTTGTTGAGTTTTGGCCCCATGCAGCGCATGCTCCGCATTTACTTGAGCCCGCTCGCGTGGCTAAGTTTATTTATACTTATATAAAAGAGAGCAAGCCTGCGTGAGTCATTCCCCCACCCGCTCCTTGGTTGCCAAAGCCTTTTCTAATGCGGCGGCAAGCTATGTTGAAAACGCTGCCTTGCAGGTGCAGGTGGGAGAGTGGTTGCTGCAGGGCTTAAGCCCTGCTTCTCGTTGTTTAGATGTGGGTTGTGGCGCGGGCTATATGGCTAAACAGCTTGCTGCCAGAGAGCTGGTGGAGCGCGTAGTCGGCTTGGACTGTGCTTGGGAGATGCTGCGCCAACAGACGGATGACCAGGCCTTGGTGTGCGCTGATATGGCTGCGCCGCCTTTTGCCCAAGAAAGCTTTGACCAATTGACGTCTAACTTGGCTCTACAGTGGGTGAGCAAGCCCGTGCAGGTACTATCCGCATTACTACCTTTGCTAAAAGTAGGGGGTAGCTGCCATTTTAGCGTCCCCGCCCCTGGGTCTTTGACTGAATTAAGTTGCAGTTGGGAGTCTGCAGGAGATTCACATCAACATATCAATCAATTCAATAGCGCCGAGGAGTGGCGTGACTTCAGTTTATCCGCATTGCAAAAATCAGGTATGCAAGGTGTTGTTGATATACAGCAGCGTGAGTTTGTACGCTGGTTTGAGTCGCCTAGAGCGGCAATTCAGTCGCTGCGCAATGTTGGGGCCAACCGAGTAACTGCAGGTGCAAGACAGGGTTTGACGGGTAAGTCGCAATATAAAGCGATGCTGCGTGCCTATGAGTCTCAGCGTCAAGAACAGGGCATAGCTATGACATACCAAGTCTTGAAAGTAAAAATTGTGCTTTAAAGTAGGCTTTTGGGTAGTAAAATCGAGCAGCACTTGCTAGTTTGACCTTCTCATTACAGCGGCAATCCTGTAGAATTGCGCGACTTTTTTGTGTCAAATGACGCAGTATTTAAGTTTTAAATGATGCGGGTCATGGGTTTTTCGTCTTTATCGTGGGAAACTTGAACCGGCTCATTAAAGCCCAGTGGCGAAAGCTTACTGGAAGCGCAAGCGTAGGAGATAACTCGAAATGCAAAAACCAAAAAGTGCACTGCTATTAATAGCGGGCAGTCTGTTAACGTTGTTCTCAGTGGCTGCTAGTGCCGAGTGGGGCATGAACTTGCGCCCAGGAGTGACTCCGGTAACGCAGGAAGTGTTCGACCTACACATGTACGTGCTGTACTTCGTTTACGCTATTGGTGCAGCGGTGACGGGTGTGATTTTGTGGAGTGTGGTTTTCCACCGCAAGTCCCGCGGCGCAGAAGCGGCCACTTGGCATGAGCACTTGGGTGTTGAGATTGTTTGGACGATCGTGCCCTTTATCATTTTGGGCTTTTTGGCGGTTCCAGCGACAAAAACCCTACTGAAAATGGAAGATACAACCTCTGATGTCGATGTGACCATTAAGGCAACTGGCTATCAGTGGATGTGGTCTTACGAGTACATGGGGTCGAAAGACTTTGACGACGAAGGCATTAACTTCTACAGCAAAATCAGCGACCAAGATAATGAAGTTCGTCAGTTAGATTCAGGCATGGACCCTGTTGAGCTTAATTTAGAGAACTATCTATATGATGTAGATAAAGTTGTTTACGTTCCAGTCAACAAAAAAGTTCGCATTCTGACTACCGCGGTTGACGTTATCCACTCTTGGTGGGTTCCAGATCTAGCCGGCAAGAAAGACGCCATTCCAGGTTTTATTAATGAATTATGGTTCAAGGCAGAAAAAACGGGCACGTTCCGTGGCAGCTGTGCAGAGCTTTGCGGTAAAGATCACGCCTTTATGCCTATCGTAGTAAAGGTAGTCACGGCAGAAGAATATAAAGCATGGGTAGCTGAGCAGAAGGGTTCTTCCTCTGCCGCCGCCGTATCTGATAACAACGCTGTAGCGTTAGCACAATAGGAGTTTAGATATGAGCGATCACGGACCTAAGCCAGGAATGATGCGCTGGTTAGTCACCACTAACCACAAAGACCTAGGTATTATGTATTTGCTGTTTTCTCTGGCGATGTTTTTCATCGGCGGCGCAATGGCAATGGTTATCCGCGCCGAGCTATACCAGCCTGGCCTGCAATTAGTTGACCCACAGTTCTTTAACTCCATGACGACAATGCACGCATTGATTATGGTTTTTGGTGCAGTTATGCCGGCCTTTGTTGGTTTTGCCAACTACATGGTTCCTATGCAGATCGGCGCGCCGGATATGGCCATGCCGCGTATGAACAACTGGAGCTTCTGGTTGATGTGCTGCGCATTTATCATGTTGCTGTCTACTTTGTTCATTGACGGCGGCGCACCTGCTGGCGGCTGGACGATGTATGCACCACTTGTGCTGCAAACCGGTGATGCCTTCCCTTTCTTGGTGTTTTCGGTTCACCTTATGGGTGCGGCGTCTATCATGGGCTCCATCAACATCATCGCAACTATCTTAAATATGCGTGCTCCTGGCATGAACTTGATGAAGATGCCTCTGTTCGTATGGACGTGGTTGATCACAGCTTACTTGTTGATCGCGGTTCTGCCTGTACTCGCGGGCGCGGTAACCATGCTATTAACGGATAAGTTCTTCGGCACGGCATTCTTTAGTGCCGCTGGCGGTGGCGACCCCGTATTATTCCAGCACGTTTTCTGGTTCTTCGGTCACCCTGAAGTTTACATCATGATCTTGCCAGCCTTTGGTATTGTGTCACTGACTATTCCTACCTTTGCGCGCAAGAAGCTGTTTGGTTATGCCTCTATGGTTTACGCTACAGCCTCTATCGGCTTCCTGTCATTCATTGTATGGGCGCATCACATGTTTACCGTGGGTATGCCCCTAGCTGGCGAGCTGTTCTTCATGTTGTGTACGATGCTGATCGCCGTACCTACCGGTGTGAAAGTGTTTAACTGGATGGCAACCATGTGGAAGGGGTCAATGACCTTTGAAACACCGATGTTGTTCTCTATTGCCTTCGTAATTCTATTTACTATCGGTGGATTGTCTGGCGTGATGATGGCGATGACGCCTATCGACTTCCAGTATCACGACACCTACTTCATCGTTGCCCACTTCCACTATGTACTAGTGCCAGGTGCTGTGTTCACGCTGTTTGCGGGTGCTTACTACTGGTTGCCAAAGTGGTCTGGCTTTATGTACAGCGAGTTCTGGGGCAAGACGCACTTCTGGTGCTCTACGATCTTCGTTAACATGACCTTCTTCCCAATGCACTTTGTTGGCTTAGCGGGCATGCCGCGTCGCTACGCGGATTACAATATTGCTTTTGCAGATTTCAACCAGATTGCTAGCCTAGGTTCATTTGGCTTTGGTTTAAGTCAGTTGATCTTCTTGTTTGCAATTGTGGTTCCTGCCTGTCGCAAGAAGAGCCGCGAGCGCTTGCAAGCTGAGCGTCCAGCGCTAGCCAAGCCTTGGGACGGAGCCGAAGGGCTTGAGTGGGAAGTGCCTTCTCCGGCGCCGTATCACACATTTACTACGCCACCTGAGGTTAAGTAGTCTTATTAGCTTATCCGCAATGCGGATAGGCTAATAAATAAGCAATTTATGCAAGAGCCAGTAAAAAGCCAAAACAATAAAGTCGCCATTAAAATGGTGTTTGTGGTTATCTTTATGTTTGGCTTTGGCTTTGCACTAGTGCCGATTTACGACATCCTTTGTGAAGTCACGGGACTTAACGGTAAGACAGGTGTAGTTGAGGCGGCGCAAGCCAAAGGCCCGGATCTTAGTCGCGAAATTACGGTAAAGTTTACCGGCAGCCTAGCATCAGGCGCGCCGTTTGAGTTCAAGCCCGCTGAGACAACCATGGTTGTTCATCCAGGTGGCTTGTACAACGCGATGTATATCGCCAAGAACTTGACCCCCGCGCCAATAGTGGCGCAGGCAACACCGAGTGTATCGCCGCGTGAAGCGTCGCTATACTTTAATAAAACAGAGTGCTTTTGCTTTACAAGGCAAGAGTTCGAGCCAGGAGAGAGCAAGGAAATGCCGGTGCAATTTATCATTGACCGCGACATTCCTGAACACGTGAAAAGCGTGGTTCTCGCCTATACATTTTTTGAAATGCAGGAATAGGGCGCAAGCCGTTTCACTGCAATAATAAAGAGAGTAAAGACTATGTCTGACGCATCTACTGAAAATAAAGACTGGGACGAGTATTTTGTAGCCGAAAGTGCTGGCGTGGTTCACACAGGCACGGTGGGTTTGTTCGTTATGCTAGTGGGCGCAGCCTCTATGCTAAACGGTTCAGCCTGGGGCAAGTACGCGGTATTTGCAGGCTTAGGCCTAACCATCTATATGCTGTTCCGTTGGTTTGCGGACCAAATTCGCGAAAGCCATGGCGGCTTGTTGAGCGCGCAAGTGGATAAGACTTATCGCTGGGGTATGGGCTGGTTCATCTTCTCTGAAGTCATGTTCTTTGCCGCCTTCTTCGGCACATTATGGTATGCCCGCATCTTGGTCATGCCTTGGTTGGCTGGCGAAGGCGCTGGCTTGAGCACCCACGAATTCCTTTACCCCTTGTTTGAAATGTCTTGGCCTAGCCAGGGTCCTGAGCAATGGGGCGGAGACTTTAAGCTCGTTGCATGGAGTGGCTTGCCACTATTGAACACGATACTGCTAGTGACTTCAGGTATCACCCTGACGATTGCGCATCACGCTTTATTGCACAATGAGCGCACTAAGCTAAACATTTTTATGGTCTTGACGGTGCTTTTGGGCACAGTCTTCTTAGGTTGCCAGGGGCTGGAATACGTTCATGCTTATCATGACAACTTAACCCTAGAGAGCGGCATCTACGGCACCACCTTCTATATGTTGACTGGCTTCCACGGCATGCACGTATTGTTAGGTACCATCATGTTGATCGTGATGACCATTCGTTCAATGAAGGGGCATTTCACCCCTGAAAATCACTTCGCCTTTGAGTCCGCCGCTTGGTATTGGCACTTTGTTGACGTGGTTTGGTTTGGCTTGTTTATCTTTGTTTACATACTTTAGATAAACCCTGTTAAACAGAATAAAAAAGGGGAGCGACTAAGCTCCCCTTTTTTGTTGTTAGTGGTTGATCGACTATTGCCCTGCTTGTTTGTTCTGCTCAGCAATTTTGTCGAGTTGTTCAGGAGACTGGTTCATATCCATATTTCCGCTGAAGAACGCGACCAATAAAATGACCAGAGCCAAGGTGCAAAAGCCAATGCGCGCAGCTAGCAAATAGAAAGTGCGTTTGTCTTGGCTAATGTTGTCTTTTTTGAGCATGAAAAACAGGCCAATAAACAAGCTGGCAATAGCTAGCACAAATAGTATGACTAATAAGACTTTGATGAGCATGGCAGAGTATCTTTAAACGGAAGAGCTTTGATTTTAACAGATGATGACAATCAATATTGGCACTAGAACATTCTCCCCCAGCTGGTTTCCCACACTGTTGGTGTTGATTGTTGTGCCAGTGATGTGCCGCTTAGGCTATTGGCAGTATGAGCGTGCTCAGGGCAAGATTGAATTACAGCAGCAATTTGAACAGCGCATGGATAGTCCCGCGCAAAATTTCTCTGCGCTCAAAGAGTCATTGGCTAGTATGCGCTACCAGGCTATCCGCATGCAGGGGCGGTATGACGCGCAGCATCAATTTATATTGGATAATCTCCCTCGTGAGCGACAGGTGGGATACGGTATAATCACGCCGTTTAATCTCAGCAGTGGCGAGACGGTGTTAGTGCAGCGCGGCTGGCAGCCCCGGCATTTAGATAGGCAGCAATTACCTGATGTAACAGTGGACGCTGGCCCACGTAGTGTAGAGGGTAAAATCAACGCCCCTGGCAAGGCCTTTGGCTTGGGTGAAATGAGTTTAGAGACGGGCTGGCCGCTGCGGATTCAATATGTGGATTACCTTGCGATGTCTGCACGCCTAGGGCGAGACGTATTGCCGATGATCGTTATGCTAAATGACGATCAGCCGGATGGCTATGCGCGCGGCTGGCAGCCTATTGCACAAAGCCCGAATAAAAATTACAGCTATATGTTTCAGTGGCTGGCAATGGCGGTCGCCGTGATCGTGCTGTATATCAGTTTGAATTTACGCAAGCGTGAAGAGTAAAAGATGAGTGAAGTAAAAGATAAAGAATTATTCCTGGCCAAGATTAAGCTGTTGGCAATTATTGGTATTTTTGGCCTGCCTTTGGTGGCCGCTATGGTCATGAGCAGTATCTATAAAGATGGCATGTCCTGTGAAGAAAGTACCAGCAATAAAGGTGATTTGTATTGCCATGTGCAAGCCCTGCCTGAATTCGAGCTCACATCGCCACGTGAAAAAGTTGTCACCAAGGCTGACCTGAATGAGCTTTGGACGCTTGTTTATATCAGCGAAAACGGCTGTGACAAAACCTGCCAAAACCAAGTCTGGACCATTGGTCAGCTAAATCAAATGGTCGGCAAAGAAGCGGGGCGCGTACAGCGCTTGTTTATTTATGGCGGTCTGATTGAAGCTGAAGAGAACTCGGTTTCTGAACGCTTTCCGCGACTGTTAATGGGCACGACAAATGCGGATAGCCTGCAACAGCTGGCATCCACCCTGCGCCAACCCGGTCACGATAGTGCGCATAGAATTTATTTGGTCGACCCCATTGGTCAGGTCATGATGTCCTTCTCGGCAGAGTTGAACCCTAGGGATATTTATAAAGATCTTAAGCATCTACTCAAGATGACCAAGGGCTAGGCGAGCTAGATAATGAAAAGTACCGCGATACGCAACTTGAGCTTGCTGGCCACGGCAATGACGTTGATAGTGATTGTATTAGGCGCCTATGTTCGCCTGAGTGATGCCGGTTTGGGCTGCCCTGATTGGCCGGGCTGTTATGGTCACTTGGGTGTGCCTAACGAAGCCCACGAAATAGCCGCCGCCAACGCCGCCCACCCCGAGCGCCAAGTGGAAGCCCCCAAGGCCTGGAAGGAAATGATTCACCGCTATGTGGCCTCATTGTTGGGCCTTGTTATTTTAATTATCGCTGGGATTGCTTGGCGGCAGCGCAAGAACGGCGTAGGTGTATTGCTGCCCACGGCCTTGGTGGGCGTTGTTATCTTTCAGGGCATGCTGGGCATGTGGACCGTTACACTGCTGGTGCAACCCATTATTGTCACCGCGCATTTGATGGGTGGCATGACGACGCTGGGCTTGTTGGTTTGGCTATTACTCAGCCACAGCAAAATTAACTGGCAAGGTGAAAACCTACTTGGCACCGGAGTGAAAAAGCTCGCTCTAGCCACATTGTTGGTACTAATGCTACAGATCTTCTTAGGCGGCTGGACGAGTACTAACTATGCCGCCTTAGCATGTTACGGCTTCCCCGCTTGTAGCGGTGAGTGGGTACCTGAAGTTAACTTGGACGAGGCTTTCACCATGTGGCGTGAAGTCCCCGAAGGGGAATACGACTTTGAAGGGGGGGTAATTTCCCACGCTGCGAGCGTTGCCATTCAAATCACCCACCGCTTGGGCGCCATCTTGGCGACACTGTTTATCGCCGCGCTTGCTCACCTGGTCATGTTTCGTGCCAGTGGTGCGTTGAAGAAGCTGGCGATTGCCAGCCTGGCCGCCCTAGTTGCCCAGCTCAGCCTAGGTATTGGCAATGTATTTATGTCGCTGCCTCTGTGGATGGCAACGGCACATAATGGTGGCGCAGCGCTATTGCTGCTATGTGTAGTGAGCTTGGTATTTGCTGTAACAAAAGGTTTACCCTCAGGAAGTGATAATGACTGAAGCGACTCAAACATCCTCGGCCCAGAAAATGAAAGAATATGTCACCCTAACCAAGCCGCGGGTGGTTATGTTGCTCGTGTTTTGTGCCTTTGTCGGTATGTTATTAGCGATCGAAGACTGGGATATGGCAACCTTGCAGTCGGTTGTCTTTGGCTGTCTGGGTATCGGTATGGCCTCCTCTGCAGCAGCAGCCATCAATCACTTAGTGGACCAGCGCATCGATGGCATTATGGCCCGCACCCACAACCGCCCCTTGCCCCAAGGCACGGTTAACAACCTATCCGCATTAATCTTTGCGGCGATACTAGCGGGCACCTCCATGGTGATGCTGGTGTTTTTGGTCAACACCCTCACCGCGGTGCTGACTTTCTTGTCCATGATTGGCTACGCGGTGATCTACACCATGTACCTGAAACGCGCCACACCACAGAACATCGTTATCGGCGGTTTAGCGGGCGCTATGCCGCCAGTGTTGGGCTGGGCGGCGATCACCGGCGAAGTCAGTGCGTACTCACTAGTACTGGCTTTGATTATCTATGTATGGACGCCCCCGCATTTCTGGGCACTGGCGGTTAACCGCCGCGAAGAATACGCCAAGGTCGATGTGCCCATGCTGCCGGTTACCCACGGCGCCGAATACACCCGCCTGCACATCACACTCTACACCATTCTATTAGTCTGCGTGACGTTGCTGCCTTATCTGATGTTTGAAAATGGCATTGTTTATCTCGTGGGTACAATGGCGCTGAATATTCGCTTTTTGTGGTACGCCTTCAAATTACAAAAGACCCGCGACGACAAACTGGCCATGCAGATGTTTGTGTTCTCCATTATCTATCTAATGTGGGTGTTTGCTTTGTTATTGGTAGATCACTTCCTGCTGGGCTTTGCCGAGTATCGCAACTTTAGTTTTTGTACCCGTTGTTATGGCTAGGGCTTGCGGTCTAGTTATGAGGGGCTTAAACTACTCTATTGGAAAATAATTATTGGGTTAGAAATACAATGAAGTTATTCACATTGATCGCATTACTACTGTTAGGCAGCAGTGCTTGGGCGGCGGGAACAAAAAATATTGCCGGTTACGTGGGCGAAACCACGGGAGGCTCTGCCTTTGCATTCAACAAACTAGGCCAAAAGCGTAAATTAGAAGCTAAAGAGCCGATATTTGAGGGCGAGACACTGATTACCAGTGAAAAAGCGAAGTCCAGCGTGATTTTCACCGACGGCACCTTGGTTGAACTAAATCCCGCCACTCAGTTCCGCGTAGAAGAGTTTAAGTTTGGCGAAGAAGTAGAAAAGCCTAACGCGGTTTTCCGTATGCTCAAAGGTGGTTTTCGTTTTGTTTCAGGCCTAGTGAACAAGAAAGGCGGTAATCTATCGTTTAGAACGGCGACGGCGACGATTGGTGTGCGTGGGTCTGCGGGTAGCTTAAGTGAAGATGGTACTATTGAGGTTTATGAAGGGACATTTGATGTTGCGCCTCCCAGTGGTGGTAAAGGAACCACGCTTGTGCAAGGTGAAACGGCTAATACATCAAGCGGCTCAGTTAAAAGGACTGAGAAGTTGACTAGGGCTCAGATACAAAGCAGAGTGAATATACTAAAAGCTAATCAGTCTTTCTTTCAGGATGCAATAGCTGGCCTCAAGAGTGTTGACGGGAATACTTCAGCTGGTGAAGAACTAGTAAATGAGTTTGCCGAAGAAATCAAAAAAGGCGAAGACTTATTAAATCAATTTGATAGTCTGAGTAACATCGGTGGTGGCTCTGATGCAAGTACAGAGGCAGCTGAAGAGGCCGAAGAAGCGGCCATTGCAGCCACTTGTGAAGAAGGCCAGGTTGTATCTGGCGGCGTCTGTGTTTCAGGTGGAGGTGACACCGATACCGAGACAGCAAGTGAAGCGTCAGAAGGTGAAGCTTGAGTGACTGTTGAAATATAGGCTGACTTAAAGCCACTACACTAAAAAGCCCAGCCTAGCGCTGGGCTTTTTGTTGCGTGCAAACAAAAGGGCGACCAAAGTCGCCCTATGCGGATAGCCTAGAAAAGCCTACTTCCTACAAATCAAAGGCCCCACGGAGTTTCTTAATAGCATTCGCTTCTAGCTGGCGGATGCGCTCAGCAGACACTTCATATTCCGCAGCGAGCTCGTGTAGTGTGGCCTTGTCATCAGTCAGCCAGCGACGCGCCAAGATGTCTTGGCTGCGCGGGTCTAGGTTTTTCATGGCTTGCATGAGCGTTTCTGCGTCTTGACTGCCTGAGTCTTGCTTTTCAGCTAGTGCGGCAGGGTCTAGGCCGGGGGCTTCTAGGTAGTGTGATGGGGAATAAACCGGTGCGTCGTCATCCACATCTGGGGCGTCGAAGGTAACGTCGCTACCGCTGAGGCGAGACTCCATCTCAACCACGGTTTTGGCATCTACACCTAGATCGCCGGCGATGGTTTCGACTTCCGCTTGATTCATCCAACCCAGGCGCTTTTTACTGCTGCGCAGTTTAAAGAACAGTTTGCGCTGGGCCTTGGTGGTCGCCACTTTGACGATACGCCAGTTTTTTAGGATGTACTCGTGAATCTCGGCGCGGATCCAGTGCACGGCAAAGGACACTAGGCGCACGCCGACTTCGGGATCAAAGCGCTTAACCGCTTTCATCAGGCCGATATTGCCTTCTTGAATGACGTCAGCCAGTGGCAGGCCGTAGCCTTTATAGCCACGGGCGATATGTGCCACGAAGCGCAGATGCGAGAAAATAAGCTCGCGTGCGGCTTCAAGGTTTTCGTTATCACGTAGATCTACCGCTAGTTCATGTTCTTGCTCTGCACTGAGCACACGGATGGCGCTTACCTGTTGCTGATAGGCGTCTAAAGTATCATTAGACAGGGCAACGGGAACTAGTGATTTATGTTGATATAGCGCGATGTCGTTCATTTCATTTCTCCTGTGCGAATGCTCTGTTGTTCTGGCTTGCAGCATAATCGCTGGAGCTATATTAGCACTCGTTCACTATGAGTGCTAATACTGGCAAAAGTTCAATAGAATGAAAAGAAATAAATAACGATTTTTATATTCCTTTTAGGAATACGGTGTTACTGCCCAGGCTCGATTTCTTTCAGGTGTCGCCCCACTGCGACCCAAGAGCCGAAATAACCTAGGCTGACGCTGGTTAATATCATCAAAAAGCCTGCAGAGGCACTGAGGTAGCTGAGTTCAAACGTGCTTTGATATAGCCCCGCCAGGCGTGACGTTGGGCCGCTTAGCAGCGACAATCCAATGCTGACGAGTACCCAGGCCAGTAGGCCGCCGAGCATGCCGTACCAAAAGCCCGTATATAAAAAAGGACGGCGTATAAAGGTGTTGGTGGCGCCAATCAGTTTTTGCACGCGAATTTCGCGGGCGCGGTTTTGGATGTCTAGGCGAATGGTGTTGCCAATGACCAGCACTACGGCGATGCCGAGCATGCAGGCCAAGATGAGTAGGGCGCGCTGTACAATATTCATAATGCCGATTAAGCGTTTTACCCATTGCATATCCAGCTGGGCAATATCGACCTCGGGTAGTGCTGCCATTTCTTGCTTGAGGCGCTCTACCGATAAGGGGTCTTGCTCATCAATAATAGGACTGATGGTGATAACCGCCGGTAGAGGGTTAATTTTTAAGGAGTCTAAGGCTTCGCCAAAACCCGAGTTGGCACGGAACTCTGCTAGAGACTGTTGGCGGCTGATAAAGCTGAGACTGTCTACTTGTGCGTGAGTCGATAGGCGCTGGCTGAGGCTTTGTGCGCTCTCTGGGGAGGTATTAGTTTTGAGGTAAAGGGAGAGTTTAGCTGCGCCGTCCCAGCCGCCACTGAGTTGTTGGGCATTTTGCAGCATGACGTAAAAGCCAGCGGGCAGGGCCAAGGCAATGGCGATAACCGCAATGGTCATGGCGCTGGGGCCGGGGAATTGATACAAGCGCCCAAGGCTGCTTAAAAACACCCGCAGGTGATTGATAAAGTAGCTTTGAAATTGGATGAGCCGCTTAGGTTGGTTGCGGGATATTTCAGCCATCAGCTTCTAGGGTGTTGTTCTCAGGGTCTAGGTCATTGCGGATGATCTTGCCCTCTTTGAGGGTAAGTACCGGATAATCTAAGCGGTTGACCAGCTCTAGGTCATGGGTGGCAATCATGACGGTAACGCCAACGTCATTGAACTGCCCAAATAGCTTCATGATTTCTTCCGACAATTCAGGGTCTAAATTTCCCGTGGGTTCATCGGCGAGTAAAATCGGCGGTTTGTTAACAACGGCACGCGCAATGCCAACACGCTGCTGTTCGCCACCAGACAGCGTCATGGGGAAGAGTTTTTCTTTCTTCAGCAGGCCCACCTTGTCGAGGGCGGCGCGTACGCGGCGCTTAATTTCCTTGTGGCGGTAGCCTTCAATGACCAAGGGCAGGGCGACATTGTCAAATACCGTGCGATCGTAAAGCAGCTGATGGTCTTGAAAGATGACGCCAATCTGGCGACGCAAATACGGCGTGCGCCAGCGCGGCATTTTGCTGAGATTGAGATCATTGACTATCAAGCTGCCACGGCTGGGGTCTTCCAGCGCGGTGAGCAGTTTCAGGAAAGTCGACTTGCCTGCGCCTGAGTGTCCAGTCAAGAAAGCCATTTCGCCTTTGGGCAAGTGAAAATTAATGTCGCTTAGGGCTTCATGCCCGCTTTCGTAGCGTTTGTAGATATGTTCAAAGCGAATCATATGCTTTACTCGTTCCTGTCTCTGGCCTAGGCCGTAGCTTCTTCTGAGTCGGCCAATAGCGCGTGGACAAACTCTTTGGGTTTGAATTCTTGCAAATCGTCAATGCCTTCGCCGACACCGATAAAGCGAATCGGTAGTTTTAACTCTTGGCATATAGCAAAGATAATACCGCCTTTGGCCGTCCCGTCCAGTTTTGTTACCACTAAGCCAGAGAGTTTAACTACTTCATTGAAGTGCTTGGCTTGGTTGAGGGCGTTTTGGCCTAATGTAGAGTCGAGAACGAGCAGTGTCTCGGTCGGTGCATTCCCATCGACCTTTTGCATGACGCGCTTAATTTTAGCCAGCTCGTCCATGAGTCCATCTTGGGTGTGTAAGCGACCTGCGGTGTCGGCGATGAGCACGTCGACACCCTTGGCCTTGGCGGATTCTAGGGCGTCATAACTTACTGATGCTGAGTCTGCTCCCGTGCCTTGGCCGACGACGGTAACGTCATTGCGTCGCCCCCATTCTTCTAGCTGTTCTACGGCAGCGGCGCGAAAGGTATCTCCCGCTGCCAGCATCACGCTGTAGCCTTGGCGCTGAAAGCGCTTGGCTAGCTTGCCGGTGGTTGTAGTTTTGCCTGCACCGTTAACGCCCACCATAAGGATAGAGTTGGGCTTGTTGTCGCGGGAGATTTCTAAGCGGTGGGTATATTGCGTTAGCTGATCAACTAAGACATCGCGCAGGGAGCGTATTAACGTGTTGACGTCACTGACGTCACCCACCTCGATGCGACGATTGATTTCTTGGATGACGATTTGAGTAGTCTCGACACCGACATCAGACATCAACAAGCGTGTTTCAATTTCTTCCAGCACTTCGTCATCTATTTGACGGGTGGTGGCAACCAAGTCGCGAATGTCAGCAGTGAGTATATCGCGAGTCTTGCGCAGTCCGCGCATAAGGCCGCCCGCTTGCTGTTTATCTTGCTCTTTTAGTGCGTCGTTGAAACTAATTCCACTCATGTGCGTCTCTAGGTAAATCTATAGTGTTTAGTAGGCCGCTATCGTATCATTCCCGTGCCATGCGGCATATCCGCATGTGCCTAACATTAGATAAATCACGCAGGAAATAATGTGAAAAAAGCCATATTAATGAGTTGTGCCCTATTTTTAGGCGCGTGTTCGCAAAGCGCCGTTAAATTGAATGTGCCTGACAGCGACCATGCCCCAGTAGAAGACGGCAAAGTGTATGAGCAAGTTTTGAGTAACGGTATGAAGATACTGGTCAAAGTCGATCGCCGCTCCCCCGTGGTTGTTAATCAAGTTTGGTATAAGGTGGGCTCCAGTTATGAGTACAACGGCATTACCGGCATCTCCCATGTCTTAGAGCACATGATGTTCAAGGAGACGGAGCATTTGAAAATTGGCGAGTTCTCGGAGATTGTCGCCGAAAATGGCGGGCGTGATAACGCCTTTACGGGCAAGGACTATACGGCTTATTTCCAGACCATCGCTGCTGATCGCCTGCCTTTGATGATGCAGCTAGAGGCTGATCGCATGCGCAATGTGCGTATCAGTGAGGAAGAATTTAAGAAAGAGTTGGAGGTGGTTAAAGAGGAGCGTCGCTGGCGCACGGAAGACAAACCGGGGTCTTTGACTTATGAGCGCTTTCAGGCAGCAGCATTTATGAATAGTCCTTATCACCACCCTATCGTGGGTTGGATGGAGGATTTGAATACATTGACGATGCATGATGCGATGGACTGGTATCGTCGCTGGTACGCGCCCAATAAGGCGATTCAAGTCGTTGTCGGTGACGTGAACCCCTATGAAGTGTTTGCCTTGGCTAAAAACACCTTTGGCAAGCACAAGGCGGTAGATCTTGACCCACCAAAGCCCCAGCCAGAAACCCCCCAATTGGGAGCGCGTCGCATTCAGGTGCACGGACGTGCAGAGCTACCCTCTATTTTACTGGGTTGGAAAGTGCCGAGCATGGTTACCGCCAAGGGTGATGTGAACATAGAAAAAGACGTTTATGCCCTAGAGGTGTTGGCGGGCGTATTAAGTGGCGGCAACAGTGCGCGCTTCCCTCGCGAGTTGGTGCGCGAACATCAGGTCGCCCAGGGGGCAGGGGCGAGTTATAGCTTGGCCGATCGATTGCAGACGCTATTCACGCTCAGTGGTTCGCCGGCGAAGGGCAAAACAGCTGCAGACCTAGAGGCGGCATTGATGGCGCAAATACAGCGCATTAAGACTGAGCCTGTCACGGAGGCGGAGTTGAACCGTGTTAAGTCCCAAGTCTTGGCCGCAGATGTGTATGAGAAAGACTCAATGTTTTATCAGGGTCTGGTGCTTGGCTTGCTGGAAACCGTCGGTCTCAGCTGGAAAAAAGCGGATGAGTATGTAACCAGGGTGCAAGGGGTAACGGCGGCGGATATTCAGGCCGTGGCAAATAAATATTTTACCGCACGAGGTTTAACCGTGGGTGAGTTGGTCCCCGATGTAGCCCAGCAGGAGCAGAATTAAGATGCAGAACACTATTCAAAAATTCGTATTTATCACACTACTGCTTAGCTCAGCATTTTCCCATGGGCAAAACATTCAGCATTGGGAGACGCAAAATGGCGCGCGGGTTTATTTTATACAGACGCATAGTATTCCCATGGCGGATATCCGCATGGTGTTTAATGCCGGCGGTGCGCGGGATAAGATCTCTGGCGTTGCCGCACTCGCCAATGGCTTGTTAGACACAGGGGCTGCGGACTTGGATGCCAATGGCATCGCCGAAGCTTTGGAGAATGTGGGTGCAAAAATGTCGAATGCTTCCATGCGCGATATGGCTGTATTGTCGCTGCGCAGCTTATCCGATGAAACCCGTTTAAGCCCTGCCCTTGAGGTGTTCACTAAAGTGTTATCTCAGCCGACGTATCCAAAGGCAGATTTTTTGCGCGAGAAAAAGCGCTTGCTACTGGGTCTGAAAAGCCAAAAACAAAAACCTGCTGCGGTGGCTAAGCGCGCCTATTTTAAGGCGTTATATGGTGAGCATCCTTATGCGAATATGCCTTCTGGCAGTGAAGCGTCGGTACAGCGCATTCAGCGTATTCATTTACGCCGCTTTCATAAAAGCTATTACGTAGCTAAAAATGCAGTCATCGCGATTGTCGGTGACTTGGATAAGTCGCGTGCTATACAAATTGCTGAGCAATTAAGTAGCTCAGTTCCGGCGGGTGAGGCGGCGTCAGCAGTGGAGGCGGTGCCTGCGCTGGCTGCGGCGAAGCGTGAAAATATTCAAATGCAAACACAGCAGTCACATATCATGATTGGCCAGCCAGGCTTAAAGCGTGGCGAAGAAGATTATTATAATTTGTATGTGGGTAACCATATTCTGGGTGGCAGCGGCTTCGCCTCGCAGTTAATGCAGAGCATTCGCGAAGACCGTGGCTTGGCCTATAGCGTGTACAGCTACTTTTCGCCGATGCAGGAACTGGGGCCGTTTACGGCGGGCATGCAGACGAAAAATGCACAGGGCGAGCAGGCCATTGAATTGATGATGGAAAATATCAAAGGCTTTATTGCCGCCGGTCCCAGCCAAGAGCAGCTAGATAAAGCGCTAAAAAATATCACCGGAAGTGCGCCCTTGCGCAACGATAGCAATAGCAAGCTGGTACAGTCTTTGGCGATGCTGGGTTTCTATAAATTGCCGCTGAATTATTTGCAGCAGTTCAATGCCAAGGTGAGTGAGGTTACGGTGGAAAGTATCCGCAAAGCTTGGCAGAAGCGGATTGATGCGGATAAGTTGGTGACGGTGGTCGTTGGCAATACACTTGAAAAATAAACCCGCTCAGCAGGTTCGCATCATCGCTGGCCTATGGCGTGGGCGACGCTTGCCCGTACTGGATTCGCCAGGTTTACGGCCTACCAAAGACCAAGTCCGTGAAACGCTGTTTAACTGGATAGCGCCCGACTTGCCAGGGGCACGTTGCTTGGACTTGTTTGCGGGCACGGGGGCGCTGGGTTTTGAGGCGGCTTCGCGTGGGGCTGCGGAAGTGTTGTTGGTTGAAAAAGACCGCAAGGCCGCGGCGCAGCTGAAAGCGAATGCGGATAGGCTGAAAACAACCGTTGTGCGTATTTACAATCAATCGGCACAAGATTATGTGGCCCAGCTAGGGGGCGAGCTGGATTTAGTCTTTCTCGACCCGCCTTTTGATTTGGATGTACTGCCACAGTTGTTGCCATTGTTGGTCGAGCGTATGCATGAAGATGGGGCTATTTATATCGAACAAGATCGCGCCAAAGGCCTGCCAGTGTTACCTGAGGGCTGGCATTACCACCGCGATAAAAATGCTGGGCAGGTGGCCTTTGGCTTGGCTGTAAAAAGCCGTTAGAATAACGGCATCTTTATATAGAGTGTTCACGCAATGCAAAGCATCGCAATTTACCCTGGTAGTTTTGACCCCATTACCAATGGTCATATGGATTTGGTTTTTCGTGCCGCCAAAATGTTCGACAAGCTCATCTTCGCGATTGGGATTAATTCCAAGAAGCAGCCCCTATTTTCCACCGAAGAGCGTATTGCCTTAAGTCGAGAGGTGTTAAAGGACTGCCCCAATGTAGAGGTGGTGGCCTTTGAGTCATTGGTGGTGGATTTTGCTGCCGAAGTAGGGGCTCAGGTTATTGTGCGCGGCCTGCGTGCGGTATCAGATTACGAGTTTGAGTTGCAGTTGGCAAACACTAACCGTCGCCTGAACAGTAAAATTGATACGATCTTTTTGACTCCAGCGGAAGAGCACTCCTTTATTTCATCCACGTTGGTCAAAGAAATTGCGCGTTATCGTGGTGACGTGTCGAGTTTTTGTCCGCCGATTATTGAAAGGGCCTTGCTGGATAGGTTGCACAAATAGATGAACATTTTTATGCGCAATAAAGAGATGTATTTAAAGGGGCTCCTGACGGGAGTCCTTTTTGTAGCGGCTGTTAACTCGCCCCAAATAATAGCAGCTAAGGGTGTGGCGCCTGCGCAGGCGGCAGTGGCGACGGCGCACCCGCTGGCAACGCAGGCAGCTATGGATGTTTTGGCGCAGGGCGGTAATGCCTTTGATGCGGCAGTGGCGGCAACGGCAGCACTGGCTGTAGTGGAGCCCTATGGCTCAGGTTTGGGTGGTGGAGGTTTTTATTTGCTGCGCTCGGGTAAAGATGGCTCGAGTATAATGCTCGACGCCCGTGAGACGGCGCCCTCGGAGGCGCACTCGCAAATGTATTTGGATGTATATGGCGATGTGTTGAAGCGTAAGTCCAAGGACGGCGCATTGGCTGCTGGCATACCCGGCATACCTGCAGCGTTGGACTACCTGGCGAACAAGCGCGGTAATCTAGAGCTGAATAAAACGCTGGCTCCTGCCATTGCTCTGGCTGAACAGGGTTTTGAGGTGGGCGACAAAATCATCAAAATGCTGGGCTTTCGTTTACCTGCGATAAAGGCTTCAGCTGCTGCCGCGGATATATTTCTGAATAAAGGCGAGTTGCCCAAGGCGGGCGAAATTTTAGTGCAGGCCGATCTAGCCAAGACTTTGAAAGCTATCGCTAAGCAAGGTGCCGCGGGCTTCTATCAGGGCGCAATAGGGGATGCGCTAGTGGCGAGCGTGCAGTCCGAGGGCGGCATCTGGAGTGCGGAAGACCTTAAGGCTTATCGCGTCGTTGAGCGCCAGCCGGTAAGGGGCGAATATCAAGGTATGCGGATAGTCTCTGCAGCACCGCCTTCCTCTGGTGGTGTGGCTTTGTTGCAAATTTTGAATACCTTGAGTGAGTTTGAGCTTGCTAAGCTGAAGCCAGAGCAGCGCATGCATTTGTT
Source organism: uncultured Gammaproteobacteria bacterium (assembly GCA_964495705.1). Lineage (GTDB taxonomy): Bacteria > Pseudomonadota > Gammaproteobacteria > HTCC5015 > HTCC5015 > CAZBWS01. The sequence goes on along the minus strand of CAZBWS010000035.1, from coordinate 2,302 downwards.
GGTTGAGTCGATGCGCAGAGCTTATCGTGATCGCGCCGAACACCTCGGCGACCCAGATTTTGTTGAGGTGCCAGTAAAGACGTTGCTTAACCCTGTGTATGCGGCGGGTTTGGCGGCCAGTATTCGCAAGGACCGCGCCACCCTGAGCGCGAGCTTGCCTGGCGTCGAGAGCCCAGCCAAGGGCGAGGATACCACACACTTTTCTATCATCGATAAGCACGGCAATATGGTTGCAGCGACCTTGTCGATCAACTATCCCTTTGGCTCTGGCTCGGTAGCCGCAGGAACGGGCGTCTTGCTCAACAATGAGATGGATGATTTTGCTGCCAAACCTAATTCGCCGAATGGCTATGGCCTGGTTGGCGGCGAGGCGAATAAAATAGAGCCTGGGAAGCGCATGTTGTCGAGCATGTCGCCAACGATTATTGAGTACGGCGATCGAGTAGCGGTGCTCGGGACACCCGGGGGGAGTCGAATTATTACGATGGTACTGCTGGCCCTATTGGACTTTAGGAGCGGGGGGGATGCGGCTTCTATGGTGAGTTTGCCGCGTTTCCATCACCAGTTTTTGCCCGATTTTATTCAATTTGAAAAAGGCGCACTGAATGACAATATGCAGTTGGAGTTACAGTTGCTGGGTCATGAGGTGAAGGAGATGAGCCGCCAGTATGGCAATATGCAGGCGGTGGTCTGGGATAAGGCAACGGGTAAAGTTGATGCGGCCTCTGACCCTCGTGGCTTGGGTCGGGCGGATTTGGGGAGTTATCAGTAGTTACTTTTTATTATAGGCAACAAAAAACCCGCCGAAGCGGGTTTTTTTAAAAGTAAAATTAAGTAGGCTCTACTTAATTTTACCTTCCTTGTACATTACATGCTTGCGAACGACGGGATCATACTTCTTCATCTCCATCTTCTCAGGCGTGTTTTTCTTATTCTTGGTAGTAGTATAGAAGTGACCAGTACCAGCAGATGAGTTCAAACGAATCTTTTCGCGCATGGGGTTCTCCTATTAAACCTTTTCGCCACGAGCACGAACATCAGCAAGTACGGCATCAATGCCTAGCTTGTCGATGATACGCATACCCTTGGCTGTAAGGCGTAGTTTTACGTAACGGTTCTCAGACTCAACCCAAAAACGGTGAGAATGAAGATTTGGAAGAAAACGTCGCTTACTCTTGATTTGAGAGTGAGAAACATTGTTCCCTGTAACGGGACGCTTTCCAGTAACTTGGCATACTTTAGACATGGCTAAATTCCAGCTGATTGTCTGTTCAAAATGAGGCCGCGAATAATAGCCAAAAAAGAATGGCGACTCAAGGACTATCTGATAAAAATATTCAAATAGATGAATATTTACTCTCAAATGCACAGTTTTGAGCCATTGCGGGCTTTCGGGGCGCGAGTATAGCCTGAATTGAAGGTGGGGGGTGGGTTTTTTATAGCCGTTGGTCAGGTTTAGCGGTATGGTGCGCCCAGTTCATATAAATAGTGGGTAAGTCATGGATATTGTCTTTGTTAAAGATTTGCGTGTTGATACGGTCATTGGTATCTACGACTGGGAGCGCCAGATTCGCCAAGTGGTTAGCATCGATTTAGAGATGGGTACGGATATTGCGGCCGCGGCTAATTCGGATGACATTTCTGACACATTGAACTACAAAGCTGTTTCTAAACGCATTATCGAATTTGTTCGCGAAAGTGAATTTGAGCTAGTTGAAAAACTAGCCGAGCAAATAGCCTGCATTATATTGACCGAGTTTAAGACTCCTTGGCTGCGTTTAAAGCTGGGCAAGCCCGGTGCAGTGCGCGGCTCCAGTGAAGTGGGCGTGGTAATAGAGCGACGCAAGGAGGACTATGTACATACACGCCAGCGCGCCTACGTCAGTATCGGTTCTAATGTGAACGCCAAGGACAACATAAAAGCATCATTAAAGTTATTGGAGAAAAGCTTTGGCCCACTAGAGCTATCCAAAAACTATCAAAATCCAGCGGTGGGCTTTGAGGGTGAGGACTTTATTAATCTAGTTGCTGGCTTTGATTCTGCCCTAGGTGTGCAAGGTACAGCGGCTAAGCTGCGGGATATAGAGGCTCAGCTCGGCAGAGATCGCAGCCGCCCAAAATTCTCCGCACGTACGATTGACTTGGATTTGCTGATTCTGGACAACCGCACTGTTACTAAAGCGGGCATTACATTGCCTAGAGATGAAATCTTAAAATACGCCTTTGTCTTGCGCCCCTTGGCCGAGCTGGTTGGCGAACAATTGCACCCCGAAGTGAAAAAAAGCTATGCGCAGTTGTGGGA
>CAZBWS010000034.1:15837-25855 GCA_964495705.1 uncultured Gammaproteobacteria bacterium | reverse complement strand
TGCGTAACTGGCTTAGGTCTTCTTCGTCTAAATTAGCGGCGAGGATAGCTTGCTCAATTTCGTTTTTTTCTTGGGTTTGGAGCTTTTCATCACTTATACTTAAAGTGAGTAAATCGAGAGTTTTTTTCATGCTTAGCAAGTTTTTTCGAGTAAGAAAGAATATGAATTATATACTATTACATACATATCTATTCCCACCTACTTTCATCTATTGTTGATCTGTCAAAGACATTGTCCTCATAGCCAGGAGCAATATAGTTGTACCAGTATTGAGCTTGAGTACTTAGCTCTGTCGTCTCGCCTGAAAGCCAGGCACGGTATTCAGAAAAATATGGATAAACTTGATCAATATTAGATCGTTCTGTTGGCCACGACCAAGTATCAGGTACTAATAAGCCAAATGGGTAGCCTTTATTGTCGATCATTCCGTCTGTTGGATTGACTTGGTATAAATCAATGTCTTTGCCTGTATTGTTTACATGCAGGTAGGGTCTGTAGTTGAAGTAAAAGGGACTGTTATTTTCCACATAAGGGTTTTGATCAGGGTCGCTCAGGCTAATAGATACTGTTGTCATGGTCTTGGGTGCATAAACTTCCCCGTTATTAAAGACATTTGCAAAGCCGCCTATAGCGTTGCGGGTATTCGAGAATAAAACAATATCGTCGGATTCGTTATAATACTTAATGGTATTATTGCCGTTGATTAAGTTCGTATAAGTAACTTTTACTTCAGCATCTCCCGAAAATGGGGCATCGCTTTGGTAGTTAATATTGCGACTTTTTTCTATGACACCGTCAAGGTCTAGCTTTAAAGAATGGTTGTATCCTGCTCCTCTGGCTATGGGTACAAATTGAAGGTTTATATTTTCTAGCTGTTGAGATGCGTTATAAATTTCTTCTATTTTGAAGTTGACGACCATGTCGTTGTAATCTGCGTCTCCAGGGTAGGGGTATAGATCCTCGTAGGCTAGGGTTGCCCATGTTGTCTTTGAAGGGTATTCAAAGCGTCTCTGGCCACAACCTCCAGCGGCTCCGTAAAGGGGGATGACTGTGAGTGTTACCTCGGTTTGGTAGTGCCCAGCGAGTTGTGAGGATATGTTCCCCAGCACTGCTTTAATTTCCAGTTGGTGGCTCTGGTCATGAGTTAAGCCTACGGGTGTGTCTATCTGAAATAGGCTGCCGTCAATACTGAAATCAGTGAGTATTTGGTGCGGGCCATTACTGAGAGCATTACCTGATACAAGTACGCTGACTGCAGCATTGGAGAGAAGGTTGAACTCATCACTGCCAGTAAATAGCGCTCCTGCGCTACCGTTTACATCGCTCGTGGTGAGTTGAATATTATCTAGGCCAGTAAGTTCAGCTGATATACCAATGTTCATACAAACAATAGCATCATCATCTAAGGCAGATGTACTTATACTGCCCCGGGTGTTTGACCGGGCGGGGCTTGTTAGCCAGGTAGAAATAATAAATATAATTAATGATATGAGTAATTTTTTTTTCATCGCTAGCTTCTCTCTATAACAGGCCTAATGAGTATCAGTACTTCTCTTTTTTCCTGAGTACTTTGCTTGCCGCCAAACATCCATCCAAGGCCGGGGATCTTGCCAAGCATCGGTATGCCCTGATTAGTTTTTGTACTTTTTTCTTGTAGCAAGCCACCTAGAACAAGGTAGTTTCCATTTTTTACGTTGACTGTATTGGTGACTGAGTGAGATGTGATATTGGGTACACCTGCTTTATCGATGGAATAGTCCGATACAGAGGCATTTACAATGGTGAGCTTTACATTGTTGTTGTCTGCTATGTAGGGAATTATTTTCATATCGATGCCGTAGGTAAGCTCTTTGCTTCTGCCGTTACCATTTTCTACTTGGTAGGGTAGCCAGACGGTTTGCGTTGATGAAAAGTTAGCTTCTTTACCTGATAAAGTAACAATACTAGGCGTGGCTTTTATTTCAGCCTGACCATTTTGGCGCAGAGCATGTATTGAATTTCTCAGCGTTCGGGTAGCGCTCTGGCCAAGCATTAGCCCCCGTGCAATTTGGTCTGGGTTAGTGTCGGACCTCCAGTCGAGGCTGCCGGTTGGGTCTAGGTTCTGTGTATCACTGTTTCTTCTGAAGCCGCCCCAACTTACGCCTAGAATACTCATAGCATTTGCACTGACTTCTATAATGCTTAGTTCTAATTTTACTTGGGCCGGTGCTGTATCTATTCTCAATATATGCGACTGAAGATTTTTTATAATGCTAGGAGGCGCAGTCAGAGTCATCCTCTGTGATGACTCTGAGGTTTGTACATATTGGCGATAGTAAGGTGCCATGCTAGAGATGATATCAAGGGTCGATTGATGACGTGTTTGATAAGTGCAAGTCATAGACATTTTAGGAAAAGAAGGCGAGTCAGGCTGTGGACTGCCAATAAGAATATAGTTTTCCATAATGCGGTAGGTGAAGCCACCCGGAGATAAAATTAAGCTAAGGGTGTCGCGCAGTTTGTAGCCTGTTACATCAATGCTCACTAAGCCTTCAACGCTATCGTCAAATACAATTGGGATAGATGTCATAATGCTGAGTTCTAGTAAAACCTCTCTTAAATCGGCTTCGATAAACGAAGTTGTGATAGTTGGTGAGCCCTTTAACGACATAGAGTTAACTGTGTTGATACACTTAAAAGGCCATTGCTTAGCCTCAGCTGTAGGCTCTATGTTTTTTTGTATGATGGCCTCAGAGGAGAGCTCTTGCATTCGCTCCTGATAGTTGTCGACAAAGTCTATTTCAGATTGGGGGGCGGTCATATGAGCACAGCCACAGACAAATATTATTAATATCATTATTGTCAATTTTTTAATGAGTAATAACATGTGGCCCCCTAGATTAAAATGCAGTCGGTATCAGCAGTGTCGTTTGTTGTTTTTCGCTCAGTAGTTTGGCTTTGTAATTGATAGCAGTATTAGTAATGCTTTCGTTCCAGTCATGAGTTAGTAGGGCGATTTTTCTCTGCCCTGGCAGTATTTCAAGTTCGGCGGGAGAGAAGCGGTAACTGTGCTTCGATTGCATAGTTGGCTTAGGGAAGCGAATAGTGACAGCTTCTGATGTTGGATTAGATAATTGTATTTTCCCAAAGGCATTACTTTCCCCTCGCTTTTTCATCTTCACGGGCTGTACAAATATGTATTGCCTGTTTTTGGCAATTGCCTTTTGCATTGTGTTAAGTAGAACTGGCGCATCTAATTCAGCTCTGACTGAGGGCTGCATTCTTCCACCAAATTTATTGCGGACGACTGCATGGGCTTGGCTTGAATTAATGGCTTTAGATATGACGCCATAAACTCTAACCTTGGCTCCTGGGAATACTCGGGACTCTGCGTCACCTCTCTGCCATGCGGATTGTGTTTTTAATACAATTTTGTCAATCAACCTTTTATTTTCATCGCGAAGCTGTACCTCTGATTTGAGGTGGTGGTCCTGATTGCTGTGATTGGTGAATAGGGCGCTGATTACTAGTTCATCTTTGATAGTTTGTATTTTCAGGTCTTCAAATTGTGTTTTGATACGTCCTTTTCGTTTTCCACCTAAATCTAGTGTTAGGACGATGGCGTATCTGACGGTGACGGCAACCCCACCTTTATCATCGTCTTGCTTTTCTTCTTCCACCATAATTGCAGCCAAGTGGCTGCCAGAAGCTTTTCGGGGTGTGCTTATCTTTCCCGTTATGACCTCCGTTTCTCCTTGCTTAACAGTGAAGTTTTCTCTGTCTAAGCTTATCCAATCGGTCAAGCCTTGTTTTTCTTCAATGGCAATAAAGTCCATGTGTCCAGACTCTTGTTGAGAAAGGTCAAATAGGCTGAGCTTTACATTTCCGGCTGTTTTTCCGTGTACTGAAAATTCAAAATCTTGCACCGTATTTGCAGATCCTGAGAGCTCTATTAGCATAGGCGATACGGCAAATTCAGCTGCTAAAACTGGCATTGCAAGCATAGATCCTATTACGACAAGTAATTTTGGGTAGAGTGATTTCATTACCATCTCCTTGAAAAAGGCGGGGCATGCCCCGCCCGGTAGTTTTTATAGAGAAGATACGGTTAAAGTGATCACCGATGCATAACCGCCGGCCTTTTGAGCGGAGATGTCACCTAGGGTTGCCGCCGCTGACACAGAGTGACTGGCGTTGTGCACTGAGTCTACGGCTGTATCAATGATGAGCCCTGATGAGTCAATACTGTAGGTTGTTGCAATGCTGTCAGAGCCGTTGCTCATATTAGCGCTGGATAGTGACACACGAACCTGCGTATTGGATTCTAGATTGAAGTTATCAGAACCCGTATATACCGCACCTGCAGAGCCATCTGGATCTGTTGTGGTTAATACAAAGTCGTCTAGGTTAGTTAATGAAGCAAACTTGGCAACATCCATGGTGACGTTGGCGCTGTCAGAATCGAGTGTTGCAGCATGGGCTGTACCCAAAGATGCGGCGATTAGAATAGAGCTAGCAGTTAAAATAGTGAACGATTTCATTTTTATTTCCTCATAGATTTTTAGTTAAATGCAACAAGGAAATTGCAGCTGCTGTGCCAGTTTTTAGAATTTCTTTAAAAACAATGGCTTATCAGTGTCTGAGGGAATGCTGGGTGCTTTTTCATTGTAACAACACCGTAACCTGTTACGCCCCCGTTACAAGTTTATGTTACAGCGTGTTACATATTGAGTTGTTTCATACGCCGCCAAAGTGTCATACGGCTAATACCTAGGCTGCTGGCTGTCTTAGAGCGGTTGCCCCTGTGCTTTTTTAGAGCCTCGTCAATATGCTCTTTTTCCAGCGGAGCAGCGGGAGTGGCCTTATTCACAGGGGCAGCGCTCTGGGCTTGAGTGGAAAGCTGGATGTCTTTAGGGAGGTATTCTGGGGTGATGGTATTTCCATCAAGGATGGCGTGGGCGTAGGAGGCTGCGTTAAAGAGCTCGCGAACATTACCTGGCCAGGGGTAGTTTCTTATACAGACCTCGGTCTCTTTGGAGATAGAAGGTGTTTGTGTGGGGCGCAGCTGTTTGATAAATAGTTTGAAAATTTCCAAGCCATCTTCTCCACGATCTTTAAGGGCGGGGACAAGAAGAGGAATAACTTCTAGACGAAAACGTAGGTCGGCTCTAAACCCTTCGCTCTCTACCGCCTGCTTTAGAGAGGTAGAAGAAGCGGAAATAACCTGAACGTCAAAGGGTATAGTTTGTGTTGTGCCCATGCGGTAATACTCTTGCTCTTGCAGGGCTCTCAGTAATTTAACTTGTACGGGAAGGGGTAGGCAGGTGACTTCATCTAAAAATAAACTACCGCCGTTTGCGGCCGCTAAGAGGCCGTCACTGTCACTGCTTGCTCCCGTAAAGGCCCCTTTTTTATGCCCAAATAACTGTGATTCGGCTAATTCTGGCGTTAAGTTGGCACAGTTAATGGCTAACATTTTTTTGTCGTGGCGCGGGCTTTCCTGGTGTAAGGCGTTGGCAATCAACTCCTTGCCAGTTCCGGTGGGGCCATAGATATTAACGGGTACATTGGCGGTGGCCACGCGTTTGATCATATCGAATAGGTTTAACATCTCATCGCATTGCGTATAGATACCATGGAAGTCAACAAGCCCTAGCGTGTCTACTTGCTTAGACTCGACTTGATGCTGATCTGCTTGGATTACTGCTTTAACGACAAAGCGAAGCTTGTCGTTATCCCAGGGCTTGGCAATGAATTTGTGGATGGTCTTGCGGTTGAACGACTCTGTTATAGCGTCAAAATCAGAGTAGGCGCTTAATATCATACGCGTGCTTTCAGGCTGTAGGTCTTTGACTTTTTCAAGCAGCTCCGTCCCATCCATATTTGGCATACGCTGGTCAGAAATGATCAGCTTGAATTGATGTTCCCCGCATAGAATGAGTGCATCGTCAGGGCAGTTTGCTGTATACAGATCAATATCTAATATCCTTAATAGGCGGTGTAGTGCTTTAAGGATTGAACTATCATCATCAACTAGTAATACTTTGTGCATAATTAATTTTTATTATCAGCAAGATTAGGGGAACATTAACGTGAAAGGGATTGTATTTACAAGCCTTGCAGACATGGTGGAAGAACATCACGGTATTGAGCTATGGGAGAAGGTGCTTAAAGTGTCCAAGGTTGATAGCGGCGGAGTTTATACCTCGGGTAAAACGTATTCCGATAGTGAGCTTTTTTCATTAGTGCAAGTATTACAAAAGGAGTTGGACGTTGATACCGATGATCTGATAAGGAGCTTTGGTATGTATTTGTTCTCGGTACTGGTTGGAAGGCACCCCCATTTTCATGAGGCGGAACCTACTTTTATAGGTTTTTTAAAAAGCATCAAGGATGTGATACATGTTGAAGTAAAGAAGTTATATGAGCAGGCTACGGTACCTCGGTTTACTTATGAGAACGAACATAAGGATCGTCTAACTATGTATTACCAGTCTCCACGCAAGCTGTGTATGTTGGCAGAGGGCTTGATTTACGCGGCTGCTGATAAGTATAAGGTCAATATAGAACTCTCTCACTTACAATGTATGCACCAGGGAAGCCATCACTGTGAATTTTTAGTGGAAGTCATAGATTGAAATGAAAGGGGCTTATTACAAGGCATATTTGCGAGAAAAGCAGGCAAGACTAGAAGCTGAAAGCATTCTTGAAGAGAAGACTCGCTCTCTGTATTTAGCTAAGCAAGAGCTTATGGAAATGAATGTTGAGCTTATAGGCCATAACAGGGAGTTGATTAAGTCGGAGAAGCTGGCAGCTCTCGGGCGTTTATCGGCAGGTGTGGCACATGAGATTAAAAACCCATTAGCTTATATCAATAGCAATATAAAATTTTTAGAAGAGTTTATTGTTAATCAGCAGAAAACTATTTCAGGTTTTATGGATTTAACGGGGCAGAATGTGTCGGAAGATGCCTGTGATACGGTGATGATCCAAAGCGACGAAGACGTTGAAGAAATTCATGATCTGATTGCAGATGTCTACAAGGGGCTAAAAAGAATAGAAGAAATTTCTTCTTCTTTAACGGGCTATTCACATAAGAAAAAAGAACAGCAAAGCCTTGTTGATATCAATGATGTGGTTAATGATTCTTTAAAAATTCTAGAAGCAAACGAGAAGGCAGGTACAAAAATAAGTTTCCAGCAGGGAAGCTTGCCTCTTATACACGGAGTGGAAAGTGAATACAGCCAAATATTCTTGAATCTAATTGCCAATAGCTTTCATGCGGTGAAAGAAAAACCGGAAGGTATAGTTAACATCGTCACTGACTTCTCCTCTGGCAGAGTTGGTATTGTTATTAGCGATAATGGTGAAGGTATGGATAAAGCAACTCTCGACCGAGCTTTTGACCCTTTCTTTACGACCAAGGATGTGGGTGAGGGTACGGGCTTAGGTTTGTATGTTGCTTACTCAATTGTTCAGAAGTTAAATGGGACAATCAAGGTGAAAAGTAAAAGCGGGGAAGGCAGTCGCTTTGATTTGTTTTTTCCGATTGGTTAGTTAAAAGATAGTAGTTAGTTATGCGGATAGCTTAGAAACAGAGTGTTTTTAGCATATCCGCATAGGCTTTGAATATCACACGTTGGGTTTCGCAAGCCCAACGCCAAGCTGCGGCAGTTTATCCAGTATGTGGGGTTGCACAGAGAATCGCTAGCTCTATTGCGTTTTTTCTTGGCTTTGGGGTTTGTGGTCGACTAGGGATTCGCTTAGGAGGTTGAATAGGGTTTGCATGTTTTTATTCTTAGTGGGTTGGGTTGTTTTTAGCACATCCGCATAGATGGGGGCTGTCATCCTGAGTGGAATTAAATGGATTCGAAGGATCTGGGTAACGGGAATGTCGGTGAACTAGATCCTTCCACTACGCTGGCGCTTCGGTCAGGATGACATTTAATGGGTGATGCGGATAGTCTAAAATGACGCCCCTCCAGCGTAGGGGGGGGTTAACCACCATAGCAGTGACCGTCAAAAAACTTTAATAATTGGTATTCGTTTGGTGTGCTTGCTGCAATAAATGAAAAACCAACTTGGTTGTAGCACACGTATAACGACTTGATGTGATTTTTGACTTTGGATGAGCAAATTGCGGCATAACCAACGTTCCTACTGCCAGCGTAGTTTTTCCATATGTTGCTACAGTGTAGTACATGGGTTTCGAGCTTTTGGTTGTAGTCGAGGTTAAACCAGCTGTTAACTTTTTTTATAAAGGAATTTATGTCTCCTTTTTTCTCGTACTGCCTCCTCCCATATTTGTGCATAAGTACAAAGCTGTCATAGGATGAAAGTAGTTCTCCTAAATATAGCTCTCTATCAGCGTATACTTTTTTAAGGCATTCGATGGAATTGCATGTGTTACGGACACGCTTTATCCAATCTCTCTGGTCATGGGTTAATTGTTGAGGGTTTTTGAGTTTTTCTTGAGAGGTGTGATATAGGACAGATAATAACCTATCTTGATTTGATAGTTCTTTGTCGTTGCATATCATACGTTCTATAGACTGTTTGTTAGTTATGTCTTCGCAGCTAAAACTTGGATTATATGTTGTTTTGTTTTTATAGAGTTCAGAAGCATGAGATTGTGACGTTAATAGGAGAAGTAAAACTATTAGTTTTAAATGCATGTTAATTCCTGTGTTTTATTGTGTCTTAAGAATGCTCAGCAACGCCTGCGCCGCATTACTCAAAGTCCGCTCCTTATGTATCACCGTCCCCAGTGACCTCGAAAGATGTAGCCCCTCTACACTAGCCTTAGCCAAGTCCTCATCCACCATCTGATCTGGCAAGGCACTCCAGCCCAGACCAATCGACGCCATCATCTTAATGGTCTCTAGATAGTTAGTTTCCATAGTAATCGGCAGTTCTAAGCCGATTTTTTGGCAAGCCACTTCGATAATATCCCGAGTAAAAGTACCCACCGCTGGCAGTATCGCTGTGTGGTGTGCAAGGTCTTTAATTGTCAGCGCCTTGTTCAGTTTGGCTAGTGGGTGATCTACAGAGAATACAAAAGACAGGGGGTCATCCCAAATCTCTTCGATCAGCAGCTTGGCTGAGGGCGACGAGGGTAGGGTGACAATGGCCAGTTCTAGGCTGCCATTTTCTACCGAGTTACAGCCTTCTTCTGAATCTAGGAAGCGGATGTCTAATTGTACGTCGGGATTTTCTTTGGTGAATTGCTTGAGTACGGGAGCGAGGCGGTGCAGGCCGATATGGTGACTGGTGCCGATATTCAGTTTGCCGGTGATATTGCCGGTGAGGTTATTGATGGCGCGCTGGGCGTCGTCTAGCTCTAGTAGTATGGATTTGGCGCGGGGCAGTAGGGCGTGCCCCGCCTCCGTAAGCTGGGTGGTTCGGCCAATGCGGTCAAACAGGGGCGTGTCTAGCTCGTCTTCTAGAGTAGAGATGCGCTTACTGACTGCGGGTTGAGTCAAAAATAGGCGTTCTCCGGCTTTGGAGAAAGATTGGCATTCTGCCACGGCGATAAAAGCTTTGAGGTTTTGGCTGTCCATGTTTGTATTCTTACATGGAATGATCTTTATGAAAATTATGAATTTGAGTAATACATGTCAGAAGCATAAACTTTGGCCTATATAAATAGACCGTGTATTCGGCGTGTATGCGCTTGGCGCAGTGAGAGAAGAGAAATGGCAAAGACCTTATACGATAAATTGTGGGAAGCCCACGTGGTTCGCGAGAACGACGACGGGACTTCTCTACTATATATAGATAGACACTTGGTGCATGAAGTGACATCGCCCCAGGCCTTTGAAGGCTTGCGTATGGCAGATCGTGGTTTGTGGCGCACTAATTCTATTGTTGCTGTGCCCGATCACAATGTGCCGACCACGGATCGCGATAAGGAAATTGCCGACCCTGTGTCTCGTTTACAGGTGAATACTTTGGTGGAAAATGCCAAGGGCTTTGATCTAACCTTCTTTGAAATGAATGATGTTCGACAAGGTATTGTGCATGTGATCGGGCCAGAGCA
>CAZBWS010000034.1:5166-15737 GCA_964495705.1 uncultured Gammaproteobacteria bacterium | reverse complement strand
TATACGATCGAATTTGCTGGCCAGGCGATTCGCGATCTATCTATTGAAGGCCGTATGACCGTTTGTAATATGGCTATCGAAGGTGGTGCTCGTGCAGGCATTATCGCTGCTGATGATAAGACGGTTGAGTACTTTAAAGGTCGACCTTTCTCACCCTCTGTTGAGCAATGGGATGCTGCGGTAGCCGCGTGGAGCGATTTGAAGTCGGACGATGGTGCAGAATTTGATGCGGAGGTCGTTTTGCAGGCAGTGGACATATTGCCACAGGTGACTTGGGGCACGTCCCCAGAAATGGTTTTACCCGTGAGTGCGGTGGTGCCCAATCCAGCGGACGAGCAGGATGAAGTAAAAGCGGACGGAATGCAGAAGGCCTTGGATTATATGGGCTTGACTGCGGGTGAGGCGATTGACCAAATTCAGGTGGACAAGGTGTTCATCGGTTCCTGTACTAACTCTCGTATCGAAGACTTGCGCGCGGCGGCCGATGTGGCCAAGGGTCGTAAGGTCGCGGATAACATTATTGTGGCCATGGTGGTGCCAGGTTCTGGTTTGGTGAAAAAGCAGGCAGAAGAGGAGGGCTTGGATAAGGTCTTCTTGGACGCGGGCTTTGAATGGCGCGAGCCGGGCTGTTCCATGTGCTTGGCGATGAATGCGGATAAGCTGGGGGAGCGCGAGCGCTGCGCCTCTACTTCTAACCGTAACTTTGAAAGTCGTCAGGGCTTGAATGGACGCACTCATTTGGTGAGTCCAGAGATGGCCGCTGCGGCGGCGGTCACGGGTCACTTTACTGATGTTCGTTCTTTGATGGAGGCTAGCTAATGGAAAAGTTTGTTAAATTTAGCGGTGTGGTTGCGCCTTTAGATCGCCCTAATGTGGACACCGATGCGATCATTCCTAAGCAGTATTTGAAGTCTATTAAGCGCTCTGGCTTTGGCCCTAATCTGTTTGATGATTGGCGCTACCTTGATCCCGGTGAGCCGGGACAGGATGTAAGCACGCGCCGCGTGAATGAAGAGTTTGTGCTGAACTTGCCTCGCTTCGCGAATACTCAGATCATGTTGGGTCGCGAGAACTTCGGTTGCGGGTCTTCGCGAGAGCACGCGGTGTGGGCCTTTATGGATTACGGTATTAAAGTGATCATTGCCCCCAGTTATGCGGATATCTTCTATAACAATAGCTATAACAATGGCATGTTGCCGATTATATTGTCGGAAGCGATGATTGATGAGCTGTTTAAGGAAGTAGAAGCTGCAGATAGCTATGAGCTAGATGTGGATTTGGATCGCCTGGTGATTACCACGCCAGCCGGCCGTGAGATTGCCTTTGAATGTGAAGAATTTCGTCGCCACCGCTTGTTGAACGGCTTGGATGATATTGGTTTGACGCTACAGCACGCAGAAGACATCAAGGCTTATGAAGAAAAGCGCAAGCAGTCTGCGCCTTGGCTATTTTAAAGAGATTAAAAATATGAAAAAAATTGCAGTACTACCCGGTGACGGTATCGGCCCAGAAATTATGGTTGAAGCACTTAAAGTGCTTTCCAAGCTAAAGCAAGAAGGCTTGGCGGTCGAATGGCAAGAAGCGCCAATTGGCGGTGCGGGCTATGATGCTGCAGGTAAGCCATTGCCCGATGAAACACTTGCACTGGCTCGTGAAGCGGATGCGGTTCTGCTAGGGTCTGTTGGCGGCCCAAAGTACGACACGCTTGAGCGTGACCTTCGTCCCGAACGCGGCCTGTTGGCAATTCGCTCTGAGCTGAATTTATTCTCTAACTTACGCCCTGCGATTTTGTATCCGCAATTGGCTGATGCATCTAGTCTGAAGCACGACTTGGTTGCGGGTTTGAATATCATGATTGTTCGCGAGCTAACGGGCGGCATCTATTTTGGTGCCCCCCGCGGAATTCGTGAACTTGAAGGTGGCGAGCGTCAAGGTTACAACACCATGGTTTATACCGAGTCCGAGATTGAGCGTATTGCTCGTTCGGCTTTTGATATTGCTATGAAACGCAATAAAAAACTGTGTTCAGTGGATAAGGCCAATGTACTGGAAGTTTCTGAACTGTGGCGCGAGACGGTTGACCGCATTGCTAAAGATTACCCAGAAGTAGAAGTTAGCCACATGTATGTAGACAACGCAGCGATGCAGCTGGTGCGCACGCCGAAGCAGTTTGATGTAATGGTGACGACGAATTTATTTGGCGACATCTTGTCAGATATTGCAGCTATGTTAACGGGTTCTATCGGCATGTTGCCCTCGGCGAGTTTGGATGATAACAATAAGGGCATGTACGAGCCAGTACACGGTTCAGCCCCTGATATTGCAGGCAAAGGTATTGCCAACCCACTAGCGACAATTTTGTCAGTAGCCATGATGTTGCGCTACACCTTGGGTGAAGTGGAGTCAGCCAATCGCATTGAAAATGCAGTGGGCAAGGTGTTGTCTGCGGGTCTGCGCACAGCTGATATTGTCGCAGAAGGTGAGCATGCGATCAGTACTCAAGAGATGGGTGATGCGGTAGTAGCCGCGCTTTAAAACGAATTTAATTTTTGCAGGACTGAAACATGACTAAAAAATATGATGTAGCCGTAGTAGGCGCAACGGGTGCGGTAGGCGAGACAATGTTGTCCATCTTGGCTGAACGCAACTTCCCTGTAGGCAATGTGTATGCACTGGCCTCTGAGCGTTCAGCGGGTAAAAAAGTTGCCTTTGGCGACAACTATTTAACGGTAGAAAGCTTGGCTGATTTTGATTTCAGCAAAACACAGATTGGCTTGTTCTCTGCGGGTGGCTCCCTGTCTGAAAAGTACGCGCCAATTGCAGCGGCAGCAGGTTGTGTGGTGATCGACAATACTTCGCACTTCCGCTATGACGACGATATTCCATTAGTCGTGCCTGAAGTAAATCCTGAAGCAATTGCCCAGCATACGACGCGCGGCATTATCGCTAACCCGAATTGTTCAACTATTCAAATGCTGGTGGCTCTGAAACCTATCTATGATGCAGTGGGCATAGAACGCATTAATGTGGCCACTTATCAGGCCGTGTCTGGCACAGGAAAAGAGGCGATTACGGAGCTGGCTAATCAAACCGCTGCACTGTTGAATGGTCGCGAGGCAGAGTCAGAGGTTTACCCTAAGCAAATCGCCTTTAATGCCCTGCCTCAGATTGATGTGTTTATGGACAATGGTTATACCAAGGAAGAAATGAAGATGGTCTGGGAAACCAAGAAAATCTTTGGCGATGAAAACATCCTTGTAAACCCTACTGCAGTGCGTGTTCCGGTGTTTTATGGTCATTCAGAAGCCGTACATATAGAAACAAAAGAAAAAATTTCAGCTCAAAAAGCCCGTAAATTACTTGAAAAAGCGGATGGCGTTGCCGTCCTCGATGAGCGAGAAGACGGCGGATACGCTACAGCAGTCACCGAAGGCGCAACACAAGATCCTGTATATGTGAGCCGAATAAGGGACGATATATCCCATGATAAGGGATTGAACCTCTGGGTGGTTGCGGACAATGTTCGCAAGGGTGCAGCCCTGAATAGTGTGCAAATAGCCGAGCTTTTGATAAAAGACTATCTTTAATCAGGGGGTAAACCCTTGTTAAAACATATTGTTAAAGTTTATTATTTAAAGTACATTCTAGGATAAATCACGCAGGTTGATGTCTTTATTAGGTTTTTTGACCTTAGAAAGGCCTCAAAAACAGCCTCAAAAAGAGGTGTTGTTACTCGTTAATTCAAGGGATTAATGGGTAATCTGCAAATAAATAGGCAGCTAAAGGCGTAAAACCGTGCAAAAGAAAATACTCAGCTCTTTAATACTGGCTTCGGCACTACCTTTCAATGTTCATGCGTTGGGCTTGGGTGATATAGAGATATATTCAGCCTTGAACCAGCCGCTAGATGCAGAGATATCTATAGTGGCGGCAAAGCCGGGTGAAGCAGACAGCTTACTGGTTAAGCTTGCATCAGAGCAGGCGTTTCTTAAGTCGGGTGTTGAACGCCCGTTCATGTTAACTAAGCTGAAATTTAAGGCGTCGTACAAAGCTGACGGTACACCGATTATTAAAGTCACTAGCCGTAAGGCTATCCGTGAGCCGTTCTTAAATTTCTTGGTTGATGTTGAATGGCCTCGCGGTCGTTTAGTGCGTGAATATACGCTATTGCTGGACCCGCCTTCATTTTCAACGGCTAAGCCTGTTACAAGCGCAGCGCCTGCGGTAGCTGCCTCCAAAGCGGTTACAGGCTCTGCACCTATTGAACGTGCGGTGGTTGATACGGGTGTTTATGGTTTTGCCGAGCCTGCGCCTAGTACAGCAAGCGCTGAGCCTCAAGAAGTGGCTACTTACCAAGAGCCAGTTAAAGAAGTCGTTCAGCAGGTTGAAGAAGTACTGGCCTATGAAGAACCGCTGATTGAAGACATTGAAACTATTGAGGTTGCAGCAGATCAAATAGCCCTTAACGACCAGTTGATAGCAGATGCTGTAGCTGCAGAAGCACTAGAGCCTCAGACAGCTATTGAAGACGAGTTACAAAATTCGTCTAGCCCTTTTAGTGACTTAGTGAATGATATTCAGGGGGAGGAAAGTGTTGAATTTGATGCAAACGAACTTTCTCCGCCTGCTGGAGAGCCTTCGGTAGATGCTTTTGAATCCCCTGAACTGTCAGCCGCGACGTTTGGCTCAGACGCTTCGGGTGAAGAGCTGCCTGATATTAATCTAAGCCTTGATTACACTAAATCATTTAATGCAGAAAGCATTTTAGCGGGGGATAATGATTATGTAGACCCTGAAATTGAAGCCCTATTAAGTGCTGATGCAACGCCTTTGTATCGTGAACCGACACCTAAGGCGCAACCAGAAGTGGTTTATGCGGCTCCTGAGCCTGTGATTACAGAAGCTCGTCCCGACACCTATACGGTGGAAGAGGGCGATATTATGGTGCGTATTGCAGAACAGTTTCGTCCACAGGAAGTTGATATCAATCAGGCGATGTTAGCGATTATGCGCTACAACCCTGAAGCCTTTATTCAAGAAAATGTGAATCTTGTGCGTAAAGGGCAGGTTTTACGCATCCCAGATGAAGAGGCAATGTTGGCATTGTCTAATGGTGATGCACTGGCTGAAGTACAAGGTCAAAATGCGCTATGGCGCGAATACCGCTCTCAGCTTGCAGGTGCGCAGTCGCAGCCGGTTGCAGTAGACGAGTCTAGCGCGGAAGACAACGCGAATGCCTACGCTGATAATAATGCATCACAGTCGACTCAACTGGCCCTAGTGGCACCAGGTAAAGACGACGAATCAAATAACTTTGCTGCTGGTGAGCAAGAAGGTCAAGGAGATACACGTCGTTTAGAGCGCAATCTTGCTCTGGCTAAAGAGAAGCTGGTAGCCAGCAATCTTGAGCAAACTGAATTGCAGTCGCGTATAAATGAGTTAGAGCAAATTGTCACTCAGTCTGAAGGTGTGATTGAGCTGAAAAGCCAACAGTTGGCACAGATACAGGCAAATGCAGAGCAGGCTAATGCCGCTGCGGATGAGGTGGAAGCCGCTGTAGATGAGACGATCGCTGCGGTAGATGAAGACTTGCTTGCAGGTATTGATGGCGTTGAAGATGTTGCGGTAGTGGCTGAGTCTGCTGATCCCGTTGTTGAAGCGGCGGTGGCAGACATCGCAGTGACTGAAGCTGTTGAGACGATCTCGGCTAGACCGGATGGCCTGGGTGGAGTCATCTATGACCTTGTACCTCCAAGCCTGCGCCCCAGTTTACAACCTATTCTAAGCGGTCCACTATTATTCGTTATTTTAGCGTTGCCTATTATACTGATATTGATAGCAGTTTTTGTATTGGCTCGCAAAGGTAAAAAAGAACCTGAAATTGTCTTCACTGAAGATAATTTGGCGGCGTCTGAAGAGCCTGCTCTTGATGATGTGGAAGATGATGTTGATGCGACTCTTAGCATGAACGCAGCAGAAGATGACATGGAAGCAACCATGGTGTCGACGGTGGCTGAGACAGTTCTTGCTGCCCCTGAGGTTGAAGGTGAAGCGCCCACAAATGATGATATTCAAGATGATACGACAGCTGAAGTTGATGTGTATATTGCTTATGGCTTGCACGACCAGGCAGAAGAATTGTTAAAGCAGTCTATCAGCGACAATCCTGATATCACTGCGTATCGCGGTAAACTGCTTGAAACATATTTCAATGCAGGTAAAAAAGACGAATTTATTACTGAAGCACAGGCTTTGAGTGACCACCTCGCTGGCCAGTCAAGTAATGTATGGGATAAGGCTATTGTGATGGGTAAGGAAATTGCCCCTGATAATATGCTGTTTTCCGGAGCTGAAGTGAGTGGAGACATTAAGGCTTCTGATTTTGCCGCAGCGAAACCAGATATGGCTGACCTTGATATTGGTTCTGACGAAGGTGGTATGGATATTGATCTAGGCGGTGACGATATTGATCTATCGGCAGCGGACTTGGACGGTGATCAGGCGGTCTCAGTTGAAGAAGATGAATTTAGCTTAGATGATGTTGCTGCTGAGTTGGACGCCTCTTTAGACGATGAAGCACCAGAAGCGCCAGCTGAAGAGGGTGAGTTAGAGTTTGATGTTGCCGACTTTATTGATGAAGATGAAGAAGAGGTTACAGCAGAAGATAAACCCGATGAAATGGATATTGATGTTGCTGACTTTATGGATGAGCCAGAAGCAGCAGACCTAGATGTAGAAATGGACCTAGGTGATGATTTAGACTTGAGTGAAGCAAGTGAAGACGCCGACATTGATATGGACTTTGCTTTAGATGAAGACGTTAGCTTGGATCTTGGTTCTGAAGAAGTCTCCTTAGACGTTGATGAGGCCCTTGCGGACGAGGGCTTTGATTTAAGTGAAGACTTGGATGTAGGCGCTGACTTAGATATGTCAGATGACTTATCCATGGACCTAGATGCGGATAGTCTTGCAGAGCCAGTGGCAGAAGAGTCATCAGCTGATGACAGTCTAGACTTCGATATGGACGGCTTTGATTTGTCTGCCGATGAGGAGTCATCCAATGACACTCTGGGCCTAGATGATGACGCATTTGACGATGCAGCTGACTCTACTCAGATGATTGATGATGAGTCTCTTGAGACTATGATTGATGATATGGACTCGGACGAAGCTGACTTTGGCTTGGATGATGATATGCCTGATAACTTAGATGAGGTAGGTACTAAGCTCGATCTCGCTAAGGCCTATATCGATATGGGTGACGCTGACGGGGCTAAAGCCAGTTTAGAAGAAGTTATCCAAGAAGGTAGTGCACAACAGAAGAAGGAAGCGGAAGAGCTTCTCGCGCAAATATAAGTAGTAATATTTATATGCCCAGGCCAGCTTTATGCTGGCCTTTTTTTTATCTAAAAAATATATAATAAGCACAGCCAATTAAGCGTAGCCTACAAACATGCCTGATACTGAACTATTCCCCTTTGCCGAAGACGGCCTGCAACGCATAGCTCTTGGTGTTGAGTATCACGGTGCTCACTACAACGGCTGGCAGCGTCAGAAAAATACCATTAGTGTGCAAGAAGAGTTAGAAAAAGCCCTTTCTGTAGTCGCTAATCATCCGGTCAAAGTACAATGCGCTGGGCGCACGGATAGCGGAGTCCATGCCTCTGCTCAAGTGGTACACTTTGATAGCCCCGCAAACAGAAATGAGAGAAATTGGTTGTTAGGGGTGAATGCTAATTTGCCCGACGACATTGCCGTGCACTGGGTGAGTATGGTTGACGAGCGCTTTCATGCTCGCTTTTCAGCAGTCACGCGTCGTTATCGTTATATTATTTTAGCCCAACATCCTCGCAGTGCGCTGCTGGCCAAGAGAGTGACCTGGAGTCGTGCTCAACTGGATGAAAATAGAATGCATTTAGCTGCCCAGCACTTAGTGGGTACCCACGACTTTACTGCTTATAGGGCACTGCATTGCCAGGCAAAATCCCCCGTACGCACCATGCACGCCCTTGATGTTACACGCGAAGGCGACTTTATTTATTTGGATGTAGTTGGCAATGCATTTTTACATCATATGATTCGTAATATTGCAGGGGTGTTAATGGAAATAGGGGCGGGTGAAAAAGAGGTGGATTGGAGTCGTGAGATACTTGAGCAACGCGATCGCAGCAAAGGTGGGGTAACGGCAAAACCTTGGGGTTTATATTTGGTGCACGTGGAATACCCTAGAGAGCTGGGTGTGAATCAGCCGATTCGCCGTCCTAGCTATAATTTAAGCTAATACTTAATTGATCTTCATTAAATCTACCTCTAAGCAGAGACTTAAGCCTAGATAGGTATTATTATAGCGCCACTTCCTATTGATGTATTAAGTTGTCATGCGCCGTGTTCGAGTTAAAATATGTGGAATTACCCGCTTGCAAGATGCACTTGATGCAATTGAGCAGGGGGCTGATGCCTTGGGTTTTGTTTTTTATCGGCCCAGTCCGCGCTTTATCGAGCCCGTTGAGGCGCAAAAAATCATTGCTAAACTGCCGGCTTTTGTCACTAGCGTGGGCTTGTTTATGGACGCGGATAAGCACTTTGTGCAAGATGCTGTGGCTACTGCGCAATTGGACTTGCTACAATTTCATGGCCGTGAGTCGGCGAGCTTTTGCAGGGGCTTTAAACGCCCATATATCAAAGCAGTACCCATGCGTGAAGCTATTGATATTCAGTCCTATTGCGCCAGTTTTGACGATAGCTTAGGGGTGTTGTTAGACAGCACGAAGTTTGGTGTTGCGGGAGGCTCAGGCGAACGCTTCGACTGGAGTGCTATTCCTGAACTCAACCAATCGGTCATTATGGCAGGTGGTATCAATGCGGATAATGTTCAGCAGGCTATCCAGCTGTCGGGTTGTTATGCTGTTGATGTAAGCAGTGGAGTGGAAGTGGCCCCTGGCAAGAAGGATGCCTATAAAATGCAAAAATTATTTAATGCAGTGCAGGCACTGCAAGTTTAAACGAGTTAGAAATGAGTGATATTAATTACGCCGACTTTCCTAATGCCCAAGGTCGCTTTGGCGATTATGGCGGCCGCTTTGTAGCGGAAACGCTGATGGAGGCTCTCGATGAGCTGACTGAAGCCTATGAACACTATCGCAAAGACCCTGAGTTTATTGCTGAGCTGGAAGCAGACTTAACGCACTATGTCGGGCGAGAATCTCCTTTGTACCACGCTAAGCGTTGGTCGGAAGAGCTCGGCGGCGCGCAAATTTACTTGAAACGTGAAGATTTAAATCATACGGGTGCGCATAAAATTAACCATGCTATTGGCCAAGGTCTGTTGGCAAAGCGTATGGGTAAAACACGTATCATCGCTGAGACAGGTGCCGGGCAACACGGTGTTGCTACGGCAACCGTTGCAGCACGCCTAGGTCTTGAGTGTGTGGTTTACATGGGAGAAGACGATATTCAGCGTCAAGCCCCTAATGTGTTCCGCATGCGTTTACTCGGCGCGATGGTTGTGCCTGTATCTTCTGGCTCTAAAACGCTTAAGGATGCCTTGAATGAAGCCATGCGTGATTGGGTGGCTAATATTGATAATACCTTTTATATACTCGGTACGGTTGCCGGCCCACACCCTTATCCTGCCATGGTACGTGACTTTCAAGCGGTTATTGGCCGCGAAGCACGTCGCCAAGTGCAAGCGCAGGCGGGCAAGTTACCTGATGCGCTAGTGGCCTGCGTAGGCGGCGGCTCTAATGCGATCGGTTTGTTTTATGAGTTTTTGAATGATGAAGGCGTTGAAATCTATGGTGTAGAAGCCGGCGGTGACGGTGTTGAGACGGGGCGTCATGCCGCCCCCTTATGCGACGGAAGACCAGGTGTCTTACACGGTACTCGTACTTACCTTATGGAAGACGATGACGGCCAGATTATTGAAACTCACTCGATATCTGCAGGTTTAGATTACCCAGGTGTTGGCCCAGAACACTCTTGGTTGAAAGATATTGGCCGTGCTCAATATGTTGGAGTGACAGATGAAGAGGCGATGGACGGCTTTCATACGATGACTCGAGTTGAGGGCATTATCCCTGCCTTGGAAAGCAGTCATGCGATTGCCTATACCAAGAAATTGGCGGCAACGATGCGTAAGGACCAAGTGATTGTAATGAATCTCTCTGGTCGTGGTGATAAAGATATTAATACGATTGCGGCACGAGAGGGGATCGAGCTATGAGTTTAATTAAAGATACCTTTCTGCGTTTAAAAGTACGTGGCAAAACGGCTTTAATTCCCTATATTACAGCAGGAGATAGCAACCCCAAGCTCACCGTGCCAATGATGCATGCCTTGGTGGACTCAGGGGCAGATATTTTAGAGTTGGGTGTACCTTTCTCTGATCCAATGGCGGACGGGCCTGCAATTCAACTCGCTTGTGAGCGAGCTTTACAGCATAAGGTGGGTTTGTCTGATGTTTTGAAGATGGTCGCGGAGTTTCGTACCACCAACACAAAGACACCTGTCATATTGATGGGTTACTTAAACCCGATTGAAGTAATGGGCTATGAGTCCTTTGCACAACGTGC
>CAZBWS010000034.1:3440-5066 GCA_964495705.1 uncultured Gammaproteobacteria bacterium | reverse complement strand
GGTTTTGGTATTCGCGATGCTGCAACTGCCAAGGCAATGGCGGCTTTAGGTGATGCAGTTATCGTTGGCAGTGCGATTGTGAATATCATTGGTGATAATGCGGATAACCCCGAAAAGGCGATTGCAGAGGTATCTGCATTAGTAGCTGAAATGCGCGCAGCGATAGATTAAAGTTACGTCATGTCAAAGAACAGCTGGTACGAAAAGTTAATGCCTGCCAAGGTGGGCAGCGATAATAAAGTTAAAGGAGCGACTGTGCCTGAGGGGGTTTGGGTGCAGTGTAAGGCGTGTAAAACGACGTTGTATCGTAACGAGTTGGAAGCGGCCTTAATGGTTTGCCCCAAGTGCGATCACCACCATCACGTCAATGCCAGGCAGCGCTTGGCGCTGTTTCTTGACGAAGGTGAATTGGAAGAGCTGGGAATAGAGTTAAAGCCGAAAGATTTTCTGAAATTTAAGGATAGTCGTCGCTATAAAGAGCGGCTGACTAGCATGCAGAAAAAAACGGGGGAAACGGATGCGCTAGTTGCTGTGAAAGGGGGGTTGAAAAATATTCCTGTAGTCGCAACGGCTTTTGAATATAGTTTTATCGGCGGCTCAATGGGAGCTGTTGTCGGCGAGCGCTTTGTATTGGCGGCGGAGGCGGCTTTAGCTGAACGTCGCCCGTTGATCAACTTCTCTGCCAGCGGCGGTGCGCGTATGCAGGAGGGCTTAACCTCTTTAATGCAAATGGCGAAAACCAGCGCGGCTTTAGCCAAGTTAAAAGAGGCAGGTATTCCTTTTATTTCTATACTGACCGACCCGACTATGGGGGGCGTGTCCGCGAGCTTGGCCATGCTGGGCGATATTAATATTGCTGAGCCGGGTGCTTTGATTGGTTTTGCTGGGCCTCGTGTCATTCAACAGACCGTGCGTGAAACACTCCCCGAAGGCTTCCAGACCGCAGAGTTTTTGTTGGAACATGGTGCGTTGGATCAGGTGATACATCGCTCTGAGATGAGTGAGCGAGTGGCAAATATGTTGGCTATATTGACCCATTCAGTAAGCTAAGAAGTAGGTTTCAAGGTTGATGCAAAAACCTCGCTTTTCTAAGCTCAAAGACTGGCTGAGCTGGCAAGAATCGTTACACAGCCAAGAAATTGACCTAGGCCTAGAGCGTATCCGTGTCGTTTACGAGCGTATGGGGGTAGAGTGGGGCGAGACAAAGTTCATCACCGTCGGCGGCACCAATGGCAAGGGTTCGACCATTGCCTTTCTTAATGAGATGTATAAAGGCGCTGGTTATAAGGTCGGTCAATTCACCTCGCCACATTTCCTGCGCTACAACGAACGCATTCAAATTAACTCCCAACCCATTGATGACGCGTCCTTATGCGATGTCTTTGCCGTTATTGATGCCGCCCGCGATGAAGTAAGTCTTAGCTATTTTGAGTTCAGTACACTAGCCGCTTTGTTTATTTTCGCTCAGCAGAGCGTTGACGTAGTTCTAATGGAAGTGGGGCTAGGTGGCCGCTTGGATGCCAGTAATTTAATTGACGCTGACTGCTCCATCGTGACCTCTATTGGCATTGATCACCGCGATTGGTTGGGTGATAGCCGGGAAGCGATAGGCTATGAAAAGGCGGG
>CAZBWS010000034.1:0-3340 GCA_964495705.1 uncultured Gammaproteobacteria bacterium | reverse complement strand
GGTTCATTTTTTACTGTTGCAGAAGTAATGGGATTGTCGGACAGAGCTGGGGTATAATGCGCTTCCAGCTACTTATTGTGTAGCAGATATAGTGACGATTGGTGGAAGAAGCTCTTAAACAACGTCTGGTGGGTGCCTCTGTTTTAGTGGTACTGGCTGTGATTTTTTTACCCCTGTTATTTGATGGCAGTGGTATGGCGAAGCCGACTGCGCCCCTAAGCTTAGACCTTCCTGAAGCTAGTGCAGAGAATACCGTTACTATTACTCTAAAGCCGAAGCAAGTTAAACCAACAGTAGTAAAGCAGCCCCAGATAAAGCCCCGCACAGTTAAGCCGGTTGCAGAGAAACCCGAGTCTGTGGAAAAAGTAGCGGCTAAACCTAAGCCAGTTGTAAAAGCTACGCCCAAGGCGGCGGAGAAAAAAGCCACCAATAAGGGTCAGTGGATTGTTCAGCTTGGTAGCTTTGGGCAGCGCGCCAATGCACAAACGCTGCGGGATAAATTAATTAACTTGGGCTACAAGAGCTTCGTAGAAGCCAGTGGCCAGGGCAGTGCCCAAGTGTATCGAGTGCGTGTTGGCCCAGAACCTAGCCGTGAGCGTGCAGAGGCTATGCGCATTAAACTTCAAACTAAAGAGAAGCGTAAAGGCCTCGTCATGGTCTATCCCTAAGCCCTATTATGTATTGGATTGATATTAGTATTTTAGTGATTTTACTGTTGTCGACATTGATAGCGGTCGTGCGTGGTTTTATGAAAGAGGCGATATCGTTAGCGACTTGGGTCGCATCTTTCTTCATCAGCATGAGCTTCTCACCTAAGCTGGTGACTTTTTTGCCGGAGTTTATCAACCCCGATTGGCTGCGCAGAGGTGTAGCTTTATTTGTTTTGTTTGTTGCAACCATGATTGTAGGCGGCTTAATCAGCTTTATTGTCAGTAGCATGGTAGATAAAACTGGATTAAGCCATACCGACCGAGCACTTGGGATGTTGTTTGGCTTGGCGCGTGGAGTGGTCATACTCTGTGCATTAGTATTGCTGGGGGCCTACATGGAATTGCCCAAAACGGATTGGTGGATGCAGGCAAAGTTATTGCCGCACTTTCAATCTTTGACTGAGTGGACTGTGTCGTTGATGCCTGACGATATAGCTAATAAATTTATATTTAAGTGATTTGAGGTAAGTGCCATGTGTGGTGTAGTCGGCGTCTACGGTTTTAGCCCAGTTAACCAGCTGCTATATGATAGTTTAATTCTGCTCCAGCATCGTGGCCAAGATGCTGCGGGTATTATGACCTGTGATGCTAAGGGAAAACTATTTCTACGTAAGTCCAACGGCTTGGTGCGAGACGCCTTTCAAACTCGCCATATGATGCGTTTAAAAGGCAACATGGGTATTGGCCATGTGCGCTACCCAACAGCGGGTTGCGCATCTAGTGTGGAAGCACAGCCTTTTTACGTGAATTCTCCCTTTGGTATATCCCTAGGACACAATGGCAATGTGACAAATGCGGATGAGCTTAAACAGGAGCTTTTCGAGGAAGATCGCCGTCACATCAATACATCTTCAGATTCTGAAGTTCTCTTGAATGTATTTGCCCATGAGCTACAGCGCTATGCAACAGGCAAGCTGAGTCCCGATGATATTTTCTACGCTGTGGCGAATTTATATCGCCGTGTAAAGGGCGGTTACGGTGTGGTCGCGATGATTGCTGATCGTGGCATTGTTGCTTTTCGCGACCCCTTTGGTATCCGCCCTTTATGTTATGGCAAGCGCGAGACGCAGACTGGAACAGAATATATGGTGGCCTCTGAGAGCGTGGCCCTTGAGGGCAACGGCTTTGATCTAGTGCGTGATATTGAGCCGGGTGAGGCGATTTATATTGATAAGAGTGGCGCTTTACACAGCCGCCTCTGTGCCGAAAAAACGCGTAAGGCCGTGTGTATTTTTGAATACGTCTACTTTGCTAGACCTGACAGTATTGTTGATGATGTGTCGGTGTATAAATCGCGTATGCGCATGGGCGTTAAGCTGGCAGAAAAGATTCAGCGTGAATGGGCCGATCACGATATTGATGTGGTTATTCCTATTCCAGATACCAGTCGTACATCGGCAGCAGAGTTGGCTCAGGTTTTAGGTCTAAAGTATCGCGAGGGCTTTATTAAGAATCGCTATATCGGCAGAACATTTATTATGCCAGGGCAAAATGAGCGTAAAAAGTCGGTACGCCAAAAACTCAACCCGATATCACTCGAGTTTAAAGACAAAAATGTACTGTTGGTAGATGATTCAATTGTGCGTGGAACAACGTCTACACAAATTATTCAAATGGCTCGCGATGCAGGGGCTAAAAATGTCTACATGGCCTCTGCAGCACCACCAGTACGCCACCCCAACGTTTACGGTATTGATATGCCTTCAGTAACTGAGTTTATTGCTCACGAACGCACTGAGGAGGAAATTGGTAAAGCCATCGGTGCAGATAAAATTTTCTACCAGGACTTGGATGACTTAATTGATGCTGTACGCCAAGGTAACCCCAAGCTAACAGAGTTTGATACCTCTTGTTTTAATGCGGTTTATCCCACAGGTGGTGTGGATGATGCCTATCTGTCGATGATTGACGAGAAGCGCAATGATGCGGCGAAAGCGGCGGATGATAGTGTTGACGTTGAGGACGTGGAAGCCTAAGTATGCTGCGTGCCGCTGATGTTATTGTAGCGGCCGAAAAGGGTTTGTTACAGCTGTGTGATAAGCTTGGCCTATCACTTCCAGGCGAGACCTGGTTGGTTATCAGCATTCAAAAGCAGCGCCTGTATAGGGTGTCCTCTACAGGTGAAGAGCTTTCTAGCTATGCTATTTCTAGCGCCATAAAGGGGGTGGGGAATTTACAGGGAAGCTTGCAAACACCTTTGGGTTTACACAGTATCGCTGAGAAAATTGGTGGTGGTTGTGCAGCTGGGGAAATTTTCAAAGGGCGCCAATCTACCGGGGAAATTGCAAAAACTGAATTGCAGGCGCGGACCACGGGCGTTGACTGTATTACCTCGCGTATTTTGTGGTTGCAGGGTTTAGAGCCGGGCGTTAATCAAGGGGAAGATGTGGATTCCTATCAGCGCTATATTTATATACATGGCACCCATGAAGAAGGCTTGATTGGTCAGCCAGCGTCAATAGGCTGCATACGTATGTATAACGAAGATGTGATTGAATTATATCAACACATAGACAAGGGCAGCTGGGTTTATATTCTTGAATAAAATATTACTAATCGCATTCTTTGCCCTTGGGCTCTGTTCTTGTACAACGATAAAGCGCGATGACTCCTCCTCTTTGCTGCGTGTG
>CAZBWS010000033.1:17677-25894 GCA_964495705.1 uncultured Gammaproteobacteria bacterium | reverse complement strand
GGCGTTCACTCGTAAGCCCCCCTCCTAGTAGGCCTGAAAAGCCTTAGCGCCTTCAGGCGGAAAGTCTAAGCGTAACGCCAATTTTAACTCGCCTGATGGCGCTATCTCTTATCTGCCCTACGCTTTCCCGCATCACTCCACCGTAGGCAAAGCTCCTGCTCTCGCCCCTTACCTACGTCTATGTAGGCACCACAATCTCCGCCTCGCTAATCCCCAACACGTCACGCTGAAGCTCTATACCTGGCATCATATACTGTAGTTCTACACCTTCTTCGGTCAACTTAAATACGCCTACGTTGCTAACGTAATACACCGTCTTACCTTGAGCTAATGCGCGCTGGCCATTAAAGGTAATCTGATCAACCTGTTGCACAAACTTGGCTTTTCCTTGTTTAACCATTTCGACTTTGCCTTTGCTAACACGGTATTGCCCGCGCACCATCCAAGAGCCCACGAATACAATGGTTTTAGCCCCGTCAGCGATATCACAGAAGCCCCCTGCCCCAACAAAATTTCGGGGGCTATCGCCACGGTGAGAAACGTTGACGTTGCCTTGGCTATCGACTTGCAAAAACCCCAATACCGTGACGTCTAAACGCTGAGCATATTGTTTGAACATCCATGCTGAGCTATGAATGGAGAGTGGTTTAACCGCCATGCCAAAAAACATACCGGAACCCGGCAGGCCTCCATAAACACCCGCTTCTGAAGTAAATATCAAATCCTTTGCGCGTGGATCAAGCTGTACTTGATAGGCCACTTCTTCTGGCATACCTACGCCGACATTGGCGAGACCGTTTTTAGGCGCATGTTTAATCACCAATTCGCTAGCGTGGCGCGCTATTAACTGATCTGGCTCGCCCCGCGGGCTGGCCACAGCGGCCATGCTATTAATCAAACGCATACGGGACATCATGGCTTGCGCCTCTGAACTATCTTCTAGCGGCGCGTCGGGGAAGAATTCTGGCCAGGCATCATCTAATCGCACACCGGCAATTTGTTCCTGCAACAGATTTACCACAACCGCGTCCACCTGCGCCGCAGGGATAGCAATATTGTCTTCATCTACATCCACAATACCGCCCACAGTAACCAATACCTTGCCGCCATTGGCATGAGCCGCTGCTGCAGCTTCACGGTGTTCAGAGATGGCTGGCAAGTCAGTAAAGTAGATATTTCCTAGACTATCCGCATAGCTGGCTGAGATTAATGCAACATCAATTTTCGGTAAACTGTACTCCAGCAGTTCATCATTAAGAGCAACCCATTGTTGCTCGGTATTCGCTATCGCAGAACCGCTACCGACTCTGGGGTCAAAGAAACAGCCCAAGCCAACCTCAGACTTCAGGCTATACACACCTTGAGACTGCAGTTCAATTAACTGCGCCATCACCCCTTGAGGCAGGCTATGCAAGGCTAGATCACCTTGTTCTGCTAAATTTAGCAGCGCCCTTGCCGATTCCATATGCCCGCAGAAATAACTACTTAGCAAGCCAGGCTCTGCCAACTCTTCTGCTGTACCGGGCAACATGCCTCGACCACCTTGGGCGCTAACCGACATCCAGTTTAAGGAATGCGGATAGGCTGCTTCGCGGTATAAATCACGCAAGCCCCAGAAGAACAGGGAACAACGTCCTGTTGCTCCAAACCCACTGCTAAGTACCGTTTGCTCTGGCTCCAGCAAGCCTAAGGCTTGGCGAGCACTCATAAACACCTCGCCCTCGCCAATAGGACAATAGTCTAGGTCATACTCTTGCCAGTTTAAGCGCCAACGAGCGAGATCAATGACATCCTTAGCCTGCTCGACAATAGAGTGTTCCCATACTTTTCGACTGGGGCGAGCAATACTCGCCACACGATCACCTATTTTGTAGTAACGGGCGCGAATGCCCTGCACTGCGGGGAGCTGCTTAAAACGATTCACTAGCACAATATAACTCTGTTAAATAAACGTGTTTGTAGTCTAACACTGGCCGCTGCAGAGCGAATAGGCTATCTTTGTTAAATGACGCCCATACACCCAGTACTGTATAGAGAAAGATATTATGCTAAAAAAACTGTTAATCACCGCCTTATTTCTCGCCAGCAGCCAAATTGCATTCAGTGCTGAAACGGCTAAAACAGAAAATCCTATGAATAAAAGCTGTGCCCTCGTCGGCACGTGGAAATCAGATAAAGAAAAAACCATGCCTGCGCTCAATAAAGACGTCAGCATACCTGTGGGTGTTAAGGCACGTATGGCGGACTTGTTCGGTAAAGTTACCATTACTTACAACCCAGACTGCAACCAAGCCATCGCCGATGTCAATGGCAAACAAAACACCCTAGACTTTAAAGTAGTCAAAAACACGCCAGACAGTATCACCATCGAAGACAGCCGTTCCAATAACCAACACACCATGCACTTCGAAGGCGACTGCTACCTGATGGAAGTCACCGGGGTTGGCGTCGACGAATACTACTGCCGTGTGGGAGAGAAGAAGTAATGGATCTAAAAAGTATGACAGGCTTACAACTACTACAAGCCATGCAAGAGGGTAAGCTTCCACACCCCGCTATTTGTAGCACCATGCCCATGCAAGCCAAACAGGTGGAAAGTGGTCGTGTGGTATTTGAAGTAACCGCCAATGCCAGTCACACCAACCCCTTGGGTATTGTGCATGGCGGCTTTGCTTCAACAATCATTGATTCTGTAACAGCTTGTGCAAGCCATACCATGCTACCCGCAGGAGTCAGCTATGGCACGGTAGACCTAAATGTAAAAATGGTACGCCCTATTCCCTTTGATATGGCACTGATTGCCGAAGGGCGCGTTATCAATGCGGGGAAGCGTGTGATTATTGCTGAAGGCGACATTAAAGATGCTGAGGGGAAAATATATGCCCATGGCTCTGCCACCTGCTTAGTCAAGCGCTAAATTCGTGGCTATTACTCCGCATTAAACATAAAAAATAATACTCAATTACACAATAAAAGTTTATGAGAATTTTTAAAATAAAGTACTAGTATTGATAACTTAAAGCAGCTTTTTTCAAATCCTATTTACCAGCCCAACATTGTTGAGATAAATGACACGTACCCTACGATTTCATCGGCTATGCTAAGCGGGCGCTGCAGTGTTAAATCAGCCACCTACAAAGGGCAATACCGACCTTCCCCAAATGGCATGGAGTATGTCTGCAAAGCTAGCCCCCATACATAAACAAATCATTCTTGATTTTTTGGGGCTGGTAAGCTGACCTCATGATCATTAATTAAATTTTTGGCTTTACTGTTAATTGCCCAGCCATGACTTTACGTTAACGTCAACGTAAGATATATTCTGTGCCATGAACACCACAGAAATTACCGAATACAGCATCAGCGAACTGGCAAATGAGTATGACATTACGACTCGCACCATCCGTTACTACGAAGACATGGGGCTGCTGTCACCTAAACGCCGCGGCCAACAACGGGTGTATAGCCCTGGCGACCGGGTCAAATTAAAGCTCGTCTTGCGAGGCAAACGGCTAGGCCTATCCCTTGCAGAATCACGGGAAATTATTGAGCTATACGACCCCGCCTCTGGCAACAAGACACAACTGCAAAAATTGCTCGACATCATTAATGCGCGCAGAGAGTCACTGACTCAACAGCTGGATGATATTCAATTAATGATGGTAGACCTTAATGCCGCTGCAGAGCGTATGCAAGATGCCATTAGCAAAGCCAAATAGCTCACACATCCCATAGAGCAGTACGGAGAGAACATGCACTACCCTAGCCTCAACTTTAACCACAGCGAAGAAATCAACATGCTGCGGGACATGGTGCAAGATTTTGCCAAAAAGGAAATCCTACCCATCGCCGCCGAGGTGGATGAGAAAAACGAATTCCCCAACGAGCTATGGAAAAAGTTTGGCGACCTTGGCCTGCTCGGTGTAACCGTCTCAGAAGAATACGGCGGTTCTAATATGGGTTATCTCGCCCACACCATTGCTATGGAAGAGATCAGCCGTTATTCAGCCTCTATTGGCTTGAGCTACGGTGCTTTCTCTAATCTTTGCGTAAACCAAATCTTCATAAACGGTAACGATGCCCAGCGCGCCAAGTATTTACCTAAGCTGGTCAGCGGCGATCATGTCGGTGCACTGGCCATGTCCGAGCCAGGGGCAGGCTCAGATGTCGTCAGCATGAAGCTGCACGCAGAAAAGCGCGGCGATAAATACATCCTTAACGGCAACAAGATGTGGATCACCAACGGCCCTGATGCGGATACCCTAGTGATCTATGCCAAGACCGACCCCGAGGGCGGATCCAAGGGTATTACTGCCTTTATCGTCGAAAGCACCTTCCCTGGCTTTAGCACCGCACAGAAGCTCGACAAGCTGGGTATGCGAGGATCCAACACCTGTGAGCTGGTCTTCAATGACTGCGAAGTGCCCGCAGAGAACGTGCTGGGCGAAGTGGGCAAAGGCGTAAAAGTATTAATGAGCGGTTTGGACTACGAGCGCACCGTATTATCCGGTGGCCCCGTGGGCATTATGCAAGCCTGCTTGGATGTAGTTATCCCCTACATCCACGAACGCAAGCAATTTGGCCAAGCCATTGGTGAGTTCCAACTAGTACAAGGCATGGTGGCCGACATGTACGCCGAACTCAGCGCCAGCCGTGCTTATCTCTACTCCGTGGCCGCTGCCTGTGACCGTGGCGAGACGACCCGTAAAGATGCTGCGGGGGTGATTCTGTATACCGCCGAGCGTGCGACTCAGCATGCACTTAAAGCCATTCAAATTTTGGGCGGTAACGGCTATATCAATGAATACCCTACGGGACGCTTCCTGCGCGATGCCAAGCTGTATGAAATTGGTGCGGGAACATCGGAGATACGCCGCATGTTGATTGGGCGCGAACTATTCAACGAGACTGCTTAAGCCATGTCCATACTAAAAACCAAAGCAAACCCGAAGTCAGAAGAGTTCATCCGTAATGCAGAGGTCATGCAAAGCGAAGTGGATAAGCTGAATGACTTATTGAACAGCATAAAGCTAGGCGGTGGCGAAGCCTCGGTGACTCGGCATGAGTCCCGCGGCAAGCTATTTGTGCGCGACCGCATACGCCATCTATTAGATGAAGGCTCGCCCTTCCTAGAGCTGGCCCCCCTAGCCGCCCACGAAGTCTATGGTGAAGATGTGCCCGCCGCAGGTTGTGTAGGGGGCATCGGTTTAGTTGAAGGCCGCGAGTGTGTGGTGATTGCCAATGACGCAACGGTTAAGGGCGGCAGCTATTACCCGCTCACGGTGAAAAAACATATGCGCGCCCTCACCGTAGCCGAAGAAAACAATCTGCCGGTGATTAGCCTGGTGGATTCCGGCGGGGCTAATCTTCCCCGTCAAGATGAAGTATTCCCCGATAAGGAAGACTTCGGGCATATCTTCTTCCGCATGGCGAATATGTCTGCCAAGGGCATTCCACAAATTGCTGTGGTGATGGGTTCTTGTACCGCAGGGGGCGCCTATGTACCCGCCATGGCGGACGAGTCTATTATTGTCAAAGACACGGGCACTATCTTCCTCGCTGGCCCGCCACTTGTGAAGATGGCCACCGGTGAAGAAGTCGGCGCACAGGAGTTAGGCGGCGCAGAGGTGCATACCAAAGAGTCCGGCGTCTGTGACTACTTTGCCAACAATGACCACCACGCCCTGCAGTTGGCGAGAAAATGTATTGCCAATACCAACTACGTAAAGAAAGTAGACCTACAACTGCAGCCGCCTCGCGAGCCTCTCTTTGATAAAAAAGAGCTCTATGGCGTAGTGCCACCGGATACCAAAACCCCCTACGATGTGCACGAAGTGATCGCGCGCATTGTCGACGGTTCTGAGTTTGACGAATTCAAGGCCAACTACGGCGCCACCTTGGTATGCGGATATGCTCATATCAATGGCTATCCCGTGGGCATCATCGCCAACAACGGCATTCTATTTTCCGAAGCGGCGGTAAAAGGCGCACACTTTATCGAGCTATGCTGTCAGCGCAATATCCCTCTGGTGTTCTTGCAAAACATCACCGGCTTTATGGTGGGCAAGAAATACGAGTGGGAAGGCATCGCCAAGCACGGTGCGAAAATGGTTCACGCCGTATCCTGCGCCAAGGTACCCAAGTTTACCGTGGTGATTGGCGGCAGCTTTGGAGCGGGCAACTACGGCATGTGCGGCCGCGCCTACAACCCACGCTTCTTATGGATGTGGCCCAACGCGCGCATCTCCGTCATGGGTGGCGAGCAAGCCGCTGGCGTAATGGCCATGGTGAAAAAATCCTCTGCGCTAAAGAAAGGCCAGGAATGGACAGACGCCGATGATGAAGCGGTCAAGCAACCCGTGCGTGATCAATACGAGCAGCAGGGCCACCCTTACTACTCCAGCGCACGTTTATGGGATGACGGTGTGATTGACCCTGCTGATACTCGCAAGATCCTTTCCTTAGCTTTGTCTGTGTCTATGAATGCAGAGCAGGAAGAGTCGAAATTTGGTGTATTTAGGATGTAAGGGTAATAAATGATATAGCTATTCCAGCCTATCCGCATAACTAAAAGTGTCATCCTGAGTGGAGCGTTAGCGCAATCGAAGGATCTGGTTCACCAGAGCTATGAGTTAACGGCTAGTCCGAGGCACAAGGTCCTTCGACTCCACTTCGTTTCGCTCAGGATGAAATAAATTAAATAAGAGATTATGAACCAATACCTAGCCCATTCAAACATCATCAACTTTCAACACCACGCCGTGTTGAAGCTAGCGAATGAGCTAGGCGACAAGCATTCAGATAAAACAGTCCTAGCCAAAGCCTGCTTTGAGTGGGTGCGCGACAACATCAAGCACAGTGCAGATTATAAGCTAAACCCAGTCACCTGCTCAGCATCAGAGGTACTCAAACACGGCACCGGCTTTTGCTATGCCAAGAGCCACTTGCTCGCCGCCCTGTTACGCGCTAACAATATTCCCTGTGGCTTTTGTTACCAGCGCCTGAGTACCTTTGGCAATGGTGCGCCCTATTGCCTACATGGTTTTAACGCGATCTACCTTGAAGACTATGGCTGGTATCGAGTAGATCCGCGTGGCAATAAGCCAGGTGTGGATGCGCAGTTTAATCCTCCACAGGTAACGCTCGCTTTCGCACTAGAAGATGACAAGGAAGCCACCTTCCCCGAGATATGGCCAGAGCCACTACCGATCATTATCGACGCTCTGCAAAACAGCACCGACACTGAATATTTATACAACAATCTTCCCGACATTGAATGGGTTGCGTAATTAATTGAAAAACTGTCATCCTGAGCGAAATGCAATGTAGCCGAAGGATCTGGGTAACCAGAAAATTCAGTTCACACATAGCCCGAGGCTCAAGATCCTTCGGCTGCGCTCAGGATGACATTAACGGAGAGAACAATGACCGAAGCAGCCGTAGTTTTATATAACAAAGACCCACGTGGCGTAGCCACCGTCACCCTCAATCGCCCCGAGGTACACAACGCCTTTAACGACGATGTGATCAATTTACTGCGCGAAGCGATCAATGACAGCGCCGCGGATAATGATGTACGCGCGGTAGTGCTACGTTCCAACGGTAAAAACTTCTCTGCGGGGGCTGACCTGCGCATGATGAAATCATCCGTCAATACAACACGTGATGAGAACTACGCCAACTCTAAAGATATGGGGCGTATGTTCCATACTTTGAATAGCATGCCCAAGCCGGTCATCGCTTTAGTACAGGGTTCCGCTTTTGGCGGTGCATTGGGTTTAATCTCCTGCTGCGACATTGCCATTGCCTCACAAGATGCCGCCTTTTGTCTCAGTGAGGTGAAGATTGGCTTAGCCCCAGCTGTTATCAGCCCCTTTGTTGTGGCAGCCTTGGGCGAGCGCGCTGCACGTCGTTACTTCCAAACCGCTGAAAAAATCAGCGCAGCAAAAGCCGCCGAGCTAGGCTTGGTTCACGAGTTGGTAGAAAGTGCCGAGTCTTTTGATGAAGCCCTATTCCCCATACTAAAAAGCATTCTGTGCAATGCACCGGGTGCGGTGGCCAAGTCCAAAGAGCTAGTACAAAATGTTTCTCGCGCTGCGATTGATGAAGATATTTTAGGCTATACCGCAGAGGTCATTGCTGACCTGCGCGTTGCGGATGAAGGCCAAGAAGGCTTATCCGCATTCTTTGAAAAACGTAAGCCGAATTGGATAAAAT